>NZ_CDROCK010000028.1:0-86286 GCF_977020205.1 Pseudomonas sp. AIG
GGTATCTCAGGTCGGCGGACCTCGCCCATCCAATCCGGTCAGTCCCCTCTCCCTCCGAAAGAGGAGGCTGATCTTTGGGCTTTTCTAAACTTGAGTTCGACTCGGTATCTCAGGTCGGCGGACCTCGCCCATCCAATCCGGTCAGTCCCCTCTCCCTCTGGGAGAGGGTTAGGGTGAGGGGCTTTTTGCTCTTCGGGCGCGGAAGAATTCGGTCAGCACCGCGCCGCACTCCTCCGCCAACACCCCGCCTTCATACAACACCCGGTGATTCAAAAAGCCCTGGGTAAAAAACTGCCCCTGACTCTGCACAATCCCCGCCTTCGGCTCCAGCGCGCCGTAAACCACCCGCGCCACCCGCGAATGCACGATCAAACCGGCGCACATGCTGCACGGTTCCAGCGTCACATACAGCGTGCTGCCCGGCAGACGATAGTTGTCCACCGCTTGCGCCGACGCACGAATCGCGATCATTTCCGCATGGGCACTCGGGTCGCTGGTACTGATCGGGCAGTTGAAACCCCGCCCTATGATCTCGCCGTCCTGCACCAGCACCGCGCCCACCGGCACTTCGCCGAGCGCTGCGCCTTGCGCGGCGAGGGCCAGCGCTTCACGCATGAAATCGCGATCACGACTGCGGTCGATGATCGCGGCAGGGCGAATCTGGCGCATCACTTCACCTCGATGGCGGCCATCAGGCCGGTTTCCATGTGGTCGATCACGTGGCAGTGGAACATCCACACCCCCGGATTATCAGCCACCAGCGCCACTTGCGCGCGCTCGTTCTTGCCCAGCAGATAGGTGTCGGTGAAGTACGGAATGATCTTGTGCCGGTTCGACGCGATCACCTTGAAACTCATGCCGTGCAGGTGAATCGGGTGCTGATACTGAGTCATGTTCTTCAATTCGAAGATGTAACTCTGGCCCAGTTTCAGGCTGGCAATCGGGCGGTCGGCGCAGGTCTTGTCGGTGATGTCCCAGGCCTTGCCGTTGATCTGCCACAGGCTCGGCGGTTTGCCGTTGTCGACGTTGACCGACACCGAGCCGACCCATTCGAAATTGAAGTTGAGTTTCTCGGCATTGGCCAGGTCTGGCTCCGCCACCGGGTTGGCGGGCAGCGCTTTCGGCCACTCGGTCGGCGCATCGTTATTGGCCACCGAACGCAGGGTGCCGAGACGTACCGGACCATTGCGCAGCGACAATTCTTCGCCGGCCGCCGGTGCCTTGATCGCCAGACAAATACGCATGCCCGGGCCGAGCCAGTATTCCTTGCCCAGCGGCCGGGGTTCGACCGGATTGCCGTCCAGCGCATAGATCTGCGCTTCGACGCCGGGAATATTGATGCGGTAAGTCAGGGTGTTGTCGAGGTTGAGCAAACGTACCCGGGTGATCTGCCCGGCCGGCAGCTCGATCACCGGGGTCGGCACGCCGTTGATGGTCGACAACCGCCCCGCCGTGCCGCCCCGTGCAGCCTCACGCGGGATGCTGAATTCGACGAAATTGCCTTCGTCATCGATGTGCCAGTTTTTCAGGCTCAAGGTTTTTTCGTACTTGAAACCGGTGGGTTCGCGCTCTTCGATGATCAGCGGCCCGACCAGCCCACGCCCCAGCTCTTCGCTGCTGCTGACATGCGGGTGATACCAATAACTGCCGGCATCCGGCACGCGGAACTTGTAATCGAAGTATTCGCCGGGCAATACCGGCAGTTGCGACACATACGGCACGCCGTCCATCTCCAGCGGCAGACGAATGCCGTGCCAGTGAATGGTCGTCGCCACCGGCAAGTGGTTGATGAAGCGCACCCGCAACCATTCGCCCTGGCGCACACGCAACTCGGTGCCCGGCGCCGACGGGCCGAATGCCCAGGCCTCGGTCTTGTGCCCCGGCACCAGTTCGACGTCCAGCGGTGCGGCGATCAGTTCATAGTCGTGGCCCGCCTCGGCGTCGGCCATTTTGCCGAGCCAATAACGCGACGCGCCCCCCGCCCCGACACCAACGACAACAAGACCGGCCAGGCCACCGAGGATTTGGCGACGGGTAAAGGACATGAACTCAACTACCTCACGTATCAGCGACAGGCCCTAAGGCCTGCAAAAGGCGAATACGATACACCTGCGGTTGAGAAACAGTAAGGGCGACCTGAGGCCGCACGTCACCTGTCGGCTTGAGATCGTAACCCGGTAATCAGGTGCACCACGCCGCCCTCCAGAGGCATGACGCCTGCGACACCGGCGGCATTCAACGCCGGCTGGTCCATGCGCGAAACATCACGCAACACAACCCGCACCCGCGTCAACGCCAATGGTTGCTGCGATTGGAGGTTATCCACACCGCCCAGCGCCGCGACGATATCGGCGCTCAACGCGTCGATCGGCTCGGCCGCTGCTGTGGGTGTATCCACCACCAGATCCGGGGTCAGGGCTTTCCAGAATGCCTTCTGCAATTTATCCAACATCTCAGTTCTCCAGAACCCGCAAAGTATCGACGGTTGCCTCGTGAAAGAGCTGCAACGCCTCACGCACCTGCCCGGCGCTTTCCAGACCCAGCACCTGTTGCGCGATGATCTGACAATCCGCCAGTTCCAGCTCGCGCACCGTTGCCTTGACCGGTGCAATCATCGGCACGCTCACCGACAACTCATCGACCCCCAGCCCCAGCAACAGCGGCACCGCCAGCCGTTCAGAGGCCATCGCCCCGCACACACCGACCCATTTGCCATGGACGTGGGCGGCCTTCACGGTCGTGGCGATCAGGCGCAATACCGCTGGATGAAAACTGTCCGCCTGACTGGCCAGACGCGGGTGGTCGCGATCCATGGCCAAGGTGTATTGCGTCAGGTCGTTGGTGCCGATCGAGAAAAAATCCACCAGCGGCGCAAACAGGTCCGCCATCAGCGCCGCCGCCGGCACTTCGATCATGATTCCCAGTTTCGGCCGTTGCGTTAGCCCCAGCGCCACTATTTCCTCGTCGAGCATCTGCCGCGCCAGACGCAGCTCCGACAGCTGCGTGACCATCGGCAACATGATGTGCAAACGCGTCAGATCGCAGCAACCGAGCATGGCGCGGAACTGCTCACGCAATAACTGCGGACGCTCCAGGCACAAACGAATGCCGCGCACGCCCAGGAACGGATTGGTTTCGCTGTCCATGGGCACGTAGGCCAGCGGTTTGTCGCCGCCGACATCGAGGGTGCGCACCACCAGATTGTGCGCGGACCCGACACAGCGAGCGATCGCGCTGTAAGTGGCGACCTGTTCGTCATGGCTCGGCGCATGGTTGCGGCCCAGATAGAGAAATTCCGAACGTAGCAGGCCAACGCCCGCGCCCCCCGAGGCCATGGCCTGCTCGGTCTCAGGCAAGGATGCGACGTTGGCCGACACCTCGACGTGATGCCCGTCACGGGTGCGCGCCGCGAGCGTCGCGTTGGCCAGTTCATGTTCATGACGCTGGCGCTGTTGCGCCTGCCGAGTCTGCCATTGACTGACGGCCGCAGGATCGGGGAGCACATGCAATTCGCCCTTGTCGGCATCGAGCAAAACCTGCGTGCCGTTGCCCAGCGCCAGCATTTGCACCGGCACCCCGCAGATCGACGGCAGACCACAGGCGCGGGCGAGAATCGCCACGTGACTGGTCGCGCCGCCGCCAACCGTGGCAAACCCCAGCACTTTGCTGGTATCGATGCCGGCAGTCTGCGACGGCGTCAGTTGATCGGCGATCAGGATGCAACCTTGCGGCAACTCCAGCACCGGCTCGCCAATCCCCAGCAACAGCTTGAGCACGCGGCGCCCGACATCGGTCAGATCCGCCGCCCGCTCGGCGAGCAGCGCACTGCCGAGTTGGCGAAACATGATCGCGGTTTCTTCAGTGGCCGCACGCCAGGCGAACGCCGCACTTTTGCCCGCGCTGATCAGCGCTTGGGCCTGATCGAGCAGCCCCGGGTCTTCGAGCAGTTCCTGATGCGCCTTGAAGATCTCGGCTTCGGCCTCGCCAGCGGCGGTATCACGCAAATGCTGCAGGGCCAGATCGGCTTCGATCAGGGCATTGGCGAGGGCCTCGCGCTCGACGTCTGCTCCGCCGCCGAACTCGCTGACATCGAAGACCGGCTCGCTGATCTGCAGCACCTGCCCCAACGCCGAACCGGGTGATGCACAGACGCCCCGCAGCAGCGTCAGCGCCTCCGTACCGACGATCTCGGCGGGCGCCACCGCCGTTATCGCTTCACCGCAGCCCTCGGCTAGCAGCCGGGTCAATGCATCGATGGCAGCGTCAGCGTCTGCGCCCACCGCACTGACTTGCACGCTGTCGCCAAACGCGGTCTGCAACGCCATGATTGCCACCAGCGATTTGGCGTTAGCTTGAGCCTGCTGCTTATGCAGGTAAATCTTTGCCGTAAAACCCTTTGCCGCTTGCGCGAACACCGCCGCCGGGCGCGCATGCAGACCATTGGGGTTGGGCAGTTTCAATGATTGCGAGAGAACAGCCTGCCCCTCTGACGCCCCGGCTTCCTCGCTGAGTGCCTGGGTGCTGGCTATTTCAAGCAACGGCTGGCCGCTTTCGACCCGTCCGCTCGGCGCGATCAGCCAGGTAAACGGCTCCCCACTGACCACCAGCATCAACGTCATCAGGCTGCGCGCATGTCGGGCAATGTAATCGGCGTCGAACTCGATCAGCGCCTGCCCGGCGGCGACCCGCTGCCCCTCTTCGACCAGAGAAGTGAAGCCTTGCCCGGCGAGGTTCACCGTATCGAGGCCAATATGCATCAACACCTGCACGCCGTTGTCATCCGTGATGCTCACGGCATGCCCGCTGGCCTGCACGTTGCTGATAACCCCGGCCAAGGGCGCGCATAAGGTCGACGAGGTTGGATCGATGCACAGACCGTCGCCGATCACGCGCCCGGAAAACACCGGATCGGGCACGTGCTCGAGCGCCATCAGGACACCGGACAAGGGAGCCAGCAGTAGCAAGGGTTGGGGTGTGGCCATGACGTCACCTGCAGTTTTGTTCTTTGAAGTGCCCACGGAGCGCGACGCTCCATCAGCATCGCTTATTTCCACCAGTATTCGACCTGCAATCCGACATTCGCACCGTGGCGAGCGGTGCCAAAGGCGCCGGTGTCAGACAATGCCGAGCCTTTCGCCAGTTCATTGGCCGCACGTTTGGCGGCCTCGTTCCAGGTGGCATACGTGTAATACAGACGCACCTCGGGACGCGCCCAGAACTCGGGCCCTTTGGGCGACCAGGTCGGGGCAAACGTGAACTTGCTCAGCTTGCGCGTGCCGCCCGGGGCCTCGACTTGATCGTGACCCAGTTCGGTGACCAGTTTGAACTGTTCGCTGAGCGCGTAGGTGGGACGCACGCCCAAGGACATCCAGTTCTGATCGGCACCGTCCGGGCGAATGTCTTTCTGATACACCGCCGCGATTTGTCCGCCAAAACGCGGGGTCACCTGCCAGTCGAAAAACTCGACGATCCGGTAGCTTTTATTGTTGTCGTCCAGTTTGACGTTGCCGGTGTAGCCAAGCCCGGTGCCCGGCCCTTCACCGTATTGCAGGGCCAGTTTGTTCTTGCCGCCGAGAAAGTCCTTTTGCACATGTTGCGTGGTGATCGCCCAGCCTCGGTGGGCATCGCGGCTGTCGGGCTTGTCGATATAGCTCAAGCCGAACTCCAGTTCACCGCCCGGATTGGTCTTGAAACCGGCGACGTTGAAGTCATGCCGATTGATGTAGTCCTTCTGGTACAGGTTGTCCTTTCGCGAGAAGGCGTAGCTGTATTTCAGATCGCCGATCAATACGTCTTCGACCCCGCCCCCGGTGGCGCTCTGGTTCCAGTAATAAAAATCAGAGATGTGGATGTCATTACGTTTGTAGTAACGGCGCCCGGCCCAGAGTGAACCGCCATTGAGCGCCGGCATTGCCGACCACTGTGCGTAGGCTTGCGGCAAGCGTATCGAGCCATTGTCATCTTTGAATGTAGGGCTGCGGTCGTAGCGGTTGTACAGCGAGGCCATGCCATCGACACTCAGTACCGAACCGTCGTCGAGGGTGTACAGATCCTGACGCAACTCCAGCTCACCGTACTGCTCGCATTCGTTACCCAGACGATATTTGGTCTGCGCACCGGGTAACTGGAAGCACGACTGACCGCTGCTGTTGACCGACGTGCCGACACCGCTGCGCAAGTAGCCGCCAAACTCCAGCGCTTGTGACGTTGGCGGCAAGGCCAGGCAAAAACCTGCGACTGCAAGGCTGCGATTTATTGTTGTTTTCATAAGCCACCCCATTGTTTTTATTGTTGGTTGCATGAATTCGGCGCGCAAAAATCCCCCGCGCATTGATCTGCGTGTTTTTTTGAAAGCAGGTTTTTCCAGTTAAAGGTCAGGGATCGATCAGGTGCAGCACGAAGGACTCATAAGGTCGTAACGTCACCTGTCGCTTGCGCAACGGGCCGTCCGGATAATTGCTGATCAACTGGCGCTGGCGCATCGACTCGCTGATGACTGTCGACGGTAACTCCACCTCACAGGTTGTCCCGTAGAAGTTGTTCACCACCAACAAACGCTCGGCGCTGCCTTCACGCACATACGCCCAGACCTGCGGATGTTCGGGCAGCAATTGTCGGTACAGCCCTTCGGTGATAAGCGGCTCGCAGCGACGCAATGCGATCAGACGGCGGTAGTGATGCAACACCGAATCCGGGTCGTCGAGCTGGTGGGCGACGTTGATCTGCGCGGCATTGGCCGGCACCCCGATCCACGGCTCGACGCTACTGAAACCGGCATTCGGCCCGGCGTCCCAGTGCATCGGCGTGCGGCCGTTATCGCGGGACTTCTGCATGATCGCCGCCATGTTGTCGGCATCGCTGCTGCCGGCTTCGCGCTTGAGTCGGAAGATGTTCAGCGTCTCGACATCGCGATAATGCTCGATCGATTCGAACCCCGGATTGGTCATGCCCAACTCTTCGCCCTGATACACGAACGGCGTGCCCTGCAGAAAGTGCAGTGCAGTGCCGAGCATTTTCGCCGAGCGCTCGCGGTACTCGCCGTCATCGCCGAAGCGCGAAACCACACGCGGTTGATCGTGGTTACACCAGAACAGTGCGTTCCAGCCGCCACCGGCCTGCATGCCGGTTTGCCAGTCGGACAGAATTTTCTTCAGCTGAAGGAAATCGAAGTCGGCGCGCACCCACTTCTGCAGGTTCGGATAATCGACTTTCAAGTGGTGAAAGTTGAAGGTCATCGACAGTTCTTTCGACTGCGGATTCGAATAACGAATGCAGTGTTCGAGACTGGTCGAAGACATCTCGCCGACATTGATCAGCTCGTGCCCTGCGAAGACTTCGCGGTGCATCTGCTGCAAGTACGCGTGGACATTCGGCCCGTCGGTGTAGAAGCGTCGGCCATCGCTGCTGTCTTCGGGAAAGTCCTCGGGCTTGGAGATCAGATTGATCACGTCCAGACGAAAACCGCCCACGCCCTTGTCCCGCCAGAACTGCATCATCCGGAATACTTCGGCGCGGACCTCGGGATTGTCCCAATTCAGGTCAGCCTGGGTGTGGTCGAACAGATGCAGGTAATACTGACCGGTCTGGGCTTCGTACTCCCAGGCGGAACCGCCGAACTTGGATTCCCAGTTGTTCGGCTGATCACGCCAGATGTAGAAGTCACGGTAAGGGTTGTCGAGGCTGCTGCGCGCCTGCTGGAACCAGACGTGTTCGATCGAGGTGTGATTGACCACGATGTCGAGCATCAGCTTGATCCCGCGCTTGCCCGCTTCGGCGATCAACAATTCGCAGTCGGCCATGCTGCCGTAGCTCGGATCGATCGCGTAGTAATCGCTGATGTCGTAGCCGTTGTCGCGTTGCGGCGAACGCAGGAATGGCGTGATCCACAAGCAGTCGACACCCAGCCAGTGCAGGTAGTCGAGCTTGGCGACGATGCCGAGCAGATCCCCCGTCGGGTTGCCGGCGTGGCTATGAAAACTCTTCGGGTAGATCTGGTAGATCACCGAACGTTGCCAGTCTTGCATGGCACATTTTCCTCTTGAATTTTACGAGCCCTGTAGGAGCTGCCGCAGGCTGCGATCTTTTGACTTTGAGAGGCAGGATCAAAAGATCGCAGCCTTCGGCAGCTCCTACAGTTCGATTCAGGCAACCCGATAACCGGGCCGGACAATCTTCATGCTCAGTGCACAGGTCAGAACAAACGGCACGAGCATGGCAATCAGCATCCCGATCACGAACATCGGGATGTACTGCGGAATGATCGAGATAAACCCTGGCAGGCCACCGACACCGATGGCCGATGCCTGAACCTTGTTCAGCGACAGAAACACGCAGCCCAGCGCGGAGCCGGTCAGCGCGGCGTAAAACGGAAACTTGTAGCGAAGATTGACGCCGAACATCGCCGGTTCGGTGATACCGAAGTAGGCGGAAATCGCCGAGGTCGACGCCATGCTCTTGTCCCGCGCATTGCGCGTCATCCAGAACACCGCCAACGCGGCACTGCCCTGAGCGAGGTTGGACATGACAATCATTGGCCAGATAAAGGTGCCGCCCTGGGTCGAGATCAATTGCAGATCGACCGCGAGAAACATGTGGTGCATGCCGGTGATCACCAGCGGCGCATACAGCAGACCGAAAATCGCGCCCCCGACCATCGGCGCCAGATCAAACAGCATGACCAGCCCTTCGGTGATGAAAATACCGATATGGCGAGTCACCGGGCCGATCACTGCCAGCGCCAGCACGCCGGTGACGACGATGGTGGTGATCGGCACCACGAGCAACTGAATCGCGTTGGGCACGCGCGCGCGCAGCCATTTTTCGATGACACTCATCACATAGGCGGCCAGCAGAATCGGCAGGATCTGCCCCTGATAACCGACCTTTTCCACCTGGAACAACCCGAGAATGTCGAAGTACGGCAGATGCTGCCCGTCCAGCCCGGCCACGGCCTTGCCGTAGTTCCAGGCGTTGAGCAGATCGGGGTGTACCAGCATCAGGCCGAGCACGATGCCGAGGATCTCGCTGCCGCCAAAACGCTTGGCCGCCGACCAGCCCACCAGCGCCGGCAGAAACACGAACGAGGTATTGGCCATCAGATTGATCAGGCTCCACAGCCCGTCGAGTTTCGGGTAGGCATCGAGCAGGGTCTGCCCTTCGATGAACATGCCTTTGGCGCCGAGCAGATTGTTGATGCCCATCAGCAGGCCGGCAATGATCAGCGCCGGCAGAATCGGCATGAACACATCGGAAAAGACTCGCACCAGGCGCTGCAGGGCGTTGATCTTTTCGGCACTTTTCTGTTTGACGTCAGCGATGGTCGACGCGGCGAGACCGGTCTGGCGTCGCAGTTCGGCGTAGACCTTTTCCACCTCGCCCGGACCGATCACCACCTGATACAGGCCGCCGGTGAAGAACGAGCCTTTGACCAGATCGATCTGGTTCAGCGCGGCGCTGTCGACCAGGCTCGGGTCTTTCAGGGCCAGTCGCAACCGCGTGACGCAATGGGCGGCCTGTTCGAGGTTATCGCTGCCGCCGAGGCTGCGCAGCAATTGCCTGGCAATGTTCGGATAGTCGTGGCTCATGCTTATTCTTCCGCTGTGGATTGTTGTTATTGGCAGCACGCCGAAGCGAAAAATACTCGTCTGTACGAGTTAATGCAACAACTCGTACAGACGAGTTTGTTTATGCTTATTCCCGCCAGACCGACGACGAATTTTCCTACCCCGCCCTAAGGTGATTTCCATCGTCCACATGGACAAAGCCCTACCCTGGCCTTAAGGTTCGAAGCTTTGAGCACCGTCGGCACCGAGCCTCCCCATGAGCAAATACAACCAGATCTATAGCGATCTGCTGGCCAGCATCACGACTGAGCGCCTGGAGCGCGGCGCCCGCCTGCCTTCCGAAACCGAATTGATGGACAGCTATCAGGCCAGCCGTGGCACGGTGCGCAAGGCTATCGAACTGCTTCAGGAACGCGGCTTTGCGCAGAAAATTCACGGCAAAGGCACCTTCGTGCTTTCGACCAACCCGATCGAGTTTCAGCTCGGCGGCATCGTCAGTTTTCAGGAAACCTACCCGCGCCTGGGCAACGACGTCAGTACCGAGGTGGTCGAGCTGAGCCAGATACCGCTGGAAGGCGCCCTGCTTGAGCACATCCATGCCGAACCGGGCAGCCTCATCACGCGGATCAAGCGTGTGCGGCGGATCGATGGCAAACGGGTCATCCTCGACATCAACCATTTCGTCAGCGAAGTGATTCCCGGTCTGTCCCTCGACATCGCCGAACAGTCGATCTACGCCCATATCGAACAGACCCTGCAGTTACAGATTGCCTACGCGCAACGCACCATCGAAGCGGTGCCGCGCAGCAAAGATGATCAATTGCACCTGGACCTCGACGGTCAGAGCCATGTGATCGTGGTCAGCAACCAGACCTTCCTTCAGGACGGTCGTCAGTTCGAGTACACCGAATCGCGGCACACCCTGGACAAGTTCTACTTTTCCGACGTGGCACGGCGCTGACCCCGGCACATTTCCAACGATCCTGTGCGGTACATATGTAGTGCACTCCCCTTGAGCGAATCGGCCATGCTCGGCCCTCATTTCTCAAGGATGGAGAAAGCATGTACGCCACCCAACCAAGCCCTCTGCCGAACGCGGCAGACAAGGCGGCTCTGAAGCGAATCGCCTATACCGTCGTGCAGAACTGCCCCGGCCTGCAGGACGCAGCCCATGAGGCGGCCAGTGATCTGCTGGAAGCAAAAGGCCTGCCGGCCCTTGATCCGGATCAGGTGTATTTCCATCGTTTCAAGACGGCCCAGAGCAGCACTCGTTCGTTTACCGGGTGGGAACACATCCGCGAAAAGCCCTACGAATCGATGACCCTGACACAGTTGGTCACTCATCGTTTTCGCGTCACCGACCAGGACAATGCCGATCTTCTTGATCTGTATGGCGGCTTCTACACGGAAGGTCCGCAGGGCGAGAATTTCGACGAAAAAAATCAAGTACGCCTGCATGGCAATGAGGTCTTGAACGCTTTCTGGAACCTCGATTTCAGTGGTCATTACACCGCCACCCTGACGGACTTCTGGAACACTCACGCCGACGATTTCCGCACCTTGGCCAAGTGCAATTTTCTTAACCGGGCGGTGCAGGCTCTGGACCTTGGGCAACTCACCGGGAGTGATTTTCAGTGGCTGGTGGATTCAGTGGTGGGGCCCGTCAGCTGGCCGATAACCCTGAGCATGTTGCAGGCGCGCCACACTGCAACGGGGAATGTATGCGCGTTCGACATTGATGGGCATGTCGCCACGCAACTGCTGCGCGTCGTTGATCCCGGCGGTCGGCAGATTATCTATCTGCCCAGTGAGGCCGAAGCATTCGTGGTCAAGGAAACGGTGACGGACCTGCATTGGTGGGTGCTTGATCAAATGAACGACGCGAAACGCCGCACGTCCTTTCTGGATCATTTTGCCCTCGCTGACCGTCAGCGCATGACCGAGAACGTGACTGACCTGATGAATCGCCTGGTCGGGACCTGGGGCCGTGCCGACCATCACCTGATCAACCAAACCAACCTGGTGCTGACCGATGATGCATTCAGTTGGCTGCGCGACTCGACCCGCCAGGCGATGTTCACAGAAGCCCACCTGTCCCTGACATCGAATGGCGATCTGCGCAAAAAACTGTGGATCGGCTACCTGAGTGCGGGCCTCAAAGTGTTCGGCCCGATGGCCACTGTCGGCTGGCCGCTGGCGCTGCCGGTGATTGGCGCCACCCTCGCGAACATGGGCCTGAATATCGATCAGGCGCAAAACGGCAAGACCAGAGCCGAGCGCAAGGCCGGCGTGCTGGGCGCGGTGTTGAATGGCATCAATCTGTTGTTCAACCTTCCATTGCTCATCGGCACCGGGCCGATGCTGGAGGTGGGCGCCGAGGTCGACGCGGCTGAGGCCGCTGAAATGGCCGAGTACAGCGAATTCCCGAACCCCGTCCTCGAAGCTGAAAACGCGACACAGATCATGGTGCCGGACGCTGTCGACACTACCGTGCCAAATCTTGATGAAACGGTGCTGATTCCAGCGCAAAAGGCTGCACCGCCCCCGGTGCCCGAACGTTATCAATGCAACGAATTACTCGATGGCACAGCTCTCGGCGAGGAGTCCGGAAAATATCAGGGTATTTACCGACTCGAGACTGATCCGCCCTACGCCATTCTGATGAATGACACCCCCTACTATGTGCGTTTCTTCGCTAATTCCAAGGGCAGTGGCGACTGGGCAATCGTCGATCCAGACAGACCCAACCAACTGGTTCATTCGCTGCCGATCCGCCTCAATGGATCAGGCGAATGGGAGCGAATGCCGGCATTGGGCCTCAAAGGCGGCGGCCAATGCATGGGCAAACAATGCACCCCGGATATCGAACTCGACACCTTCGAACCCACACCGCCCGAGATGCCCGCTGAAGCGACGGCAGAACCGCAGCCCTCGAAATCGCGCCCACCGCGTCCGGTGACCAGCGCCTACGACATCGATCCGACAGTACGCCGCTCGATAAGGGGTTGGGCGCTGAACCTCAACGAAACCCATGCCCAGTTGCAGCCCGACGGTGCCGGCGGCTTGGGCATGGACGACCCGTTCGAGTTGTATGCCGTCGGCAAACGCCAACTGTTGCAGAATTCAGCCCGAGGCTTTTTCAAGAACCTGCCGTGGATGATCCAGCCAGCGCGGCCAACGCTGCCCGAGATCAGCGGTTCGATGCCACTGGCCGATCTTGTCGATGGCATTTTTGAAAACGCATCAGGTCTGGTGGTGGGAGAAACGCTTGATCGCATCGCCAGCCTGCGTTTTCTGATCGATACCATGCCGGCGTTAGCCCGCCACGCGAAAACCCTCTACCTGCGTGGCCTGCTCAGTGACTTCGCTCAGGTCGAACTGAACCGCTACTTCACAAGCGGCAATATGGCCGTGGATTTACGCGCTTACTTGAACAGTCTCGGCACCGATCCTGGCGGTCGATTCAACCCACTGGAACTGGTCCAGGTTGCGCGAGCGAACGGGGTTCGGGTCCAGGCGATCGACTGCGCCGCCAGCTACAAAATGAAAACACCGCTGCCCTCCGTCGACGAACAAATGATGAGCACCTACCTGGCAAGCGACATCATGACCGGCGACGTCTACCTCAACAGTCCTGAGAAATGGATCGTTGTGACGGATGCGCACAACACCAACACCTTCAGAGGACTGCTGGGTCTCAGTGAATTGAAGGGAGGAATCGGCCTGCGAATCGATGAAGTCGGCGCGGGTGAAGAGCTGGGTATCGACGTTGACCCGGGCATTGAAGTACCCCGCGGCAGCTCGCCCGGTGGCACTGTCAGGCAAGGAAATCCAGACCTTCTACGCGCCGACTTGCGCTTGAAAGTTCAGGTACCCGAGGTGAGCTGGAACGAGGAGACGCTGGAGAATCTTTTGTACCGGCGTGGCATGTATCTGTTCGAAAAAGCAGGCGACAGCTACACGCTGATTCACCGCAGCAAACAGGGCTTGCTGCAACGCACACCGATCGCTCGATTGAATGACGGCAAGGTCTCTCTCCACCGACCTGCGTGGCAGCGGGTGAATGACATCGCGTTCGCCAACCTGAAGGACATGTCTCAGCGGTTGTCCGATACCGGACTGATATTGCGTAGCCGGATCCCTGATTGAAGCTCTCCGTTTAAACATGAGCAGGGGAAACCCGACAACCAAAAAATGCCCGTCAGCAAAACTGACGGGCATTTTTCATCAAGCTTCCTCTGCGCTTGTGAAGCCAGCTAGCGCCTGCAGGATGTCCTGCAATCTGCCCTCCTCCAGCACTCCCACTCTATTATCAACAAGGGCAATATGCGGTAGCCCGGTAGTGCACTGCCCTTGCGCGAATCAGTCATGCTCGACCTTTGTTTCTCAAGGATGAAGAACGCATGACCTCACCCGAACGACGTCTCCTGCCAAACGCAGCGGATAAAACTGCCCTCAAAGCCATTGCCGCGACTATCGTGCAGACCTGCCCGAGTCTGCACGACGCAGCCCGTCAAGTTGCCAACGAAATCCTCGCGGACAAAGGACTGTCCGGCCTCGATCCCGACCGGGTTTATTTCCACCGTTTCAAAACGGCGCAGAGCAGCTCGCTGACCTTCACGGGTTGGGAGCATGTGCTGGAAAGGCCTTATGAAACGCTCACCCTCACGCAGTTGGTGATCCATCGCTTTCGTGCGACCGATCAAGACAACGCGGATCTGCTTGGCCTCTACTGCGGCTTCTACTCGGATGGCCCGGAGGCGGAAAACTTCAATCAGAGCAATGAAGTGCGGTTGCTCGGCAGCGACGTGCTAAAGGCATTCTGGGATGTCGACTTCAGCGCGCGCTACACAGGTCAGCTGACGACATTCTGGCAAACCTCGGCGGATAACTTCCGCGCATTGGCAAAGTGCAACTTTCTCAGTCTGGCTGTGCAGGCGCTGCAGCAGGGTGACCTTGATGGCTCTGATTTTCAGCGCATCGTCGGCTCGGTCATCGGGCCCGTCACTTGGCCCGCTACCTTGCAAATGCTGCAAGTGTTACACCCGGTCGGTGCTGAAGTGCGGGCGCTGGATCTCGATGGCCACGTCGCCTTCAATGCGCTGCGTCTGGTGGAAGACAGTGGCCGCCAGACCCTTTACTTGCCAGGCGAGGCCCGGGCATTCCTCTTGATGGACAATGCAGCGGATCTGCATTGGTGGATGCTTGAGCAGATGAATTCAGAGCACAAGCGCACAGCGTTTCTCCAGCATTTCCCGCTGGCCGACCGTAATCACATCAACGAAAACCTCACCGATCTGATGAACCGCCTGGTGAGCACCTGGGGTCACAGCGATCACCGCATGATCAATCGCAGCAACGTCGCGATCAGCGGTGACGCATTCACTTGGTTGAGCGAGTCGACACGCTCGGGCATGGTTGCCGAGGCGCACTTGGCGCTCACGTCCAACAGCGACCTGCGCAAAAAACTCTGGATCGGTTATTTGAGTGCCGGGCTGAAAGTATTCGGCCCGATGGCAGCGGTGGGTTGGCCCTTGGCGTTGCCTTTGATTGGCGCCAGCATCGCGAACATGGGATTGAACATCGATCAGGCCATCAACGGCACTACGCCCACCGAACGCAAGGCCGGTGTTACTGGCGCAGTGCTCAATGCCATCGACATTGTGTTCAACATTCCGTTTCTGATCAGCACGGGCGCGCAACTTGAAGTGGGCCCGCAGGTGGATTTTGCCGAAGCTGAAGAAATGCTCGGGTTGATCGAGTTCACTTCGCCAGACTCACCCTTGTTGCCGCCTCTGGATCAACCGCCAGTCCCGGTGGTTGATCCAGAGGTACCCGTTGAGCTGACAAACGAAATCCCCACCGAGACTCCCATCGCATCCATCCGGCAGTTGGCCACGGCTGCTGCGCGCCAAGGTCCGCCCTTTCCAAAGATTCCTGCCCGATATCGATGCAACGAATTACTGGCCCACCGTTCTGTAGAGGCGGCGCCGGGCAAATATGAAGGTATTTACCGCCTGGACAAGGAGCCGGGCCATGCCATCGAAATGGAGGGTGCCGCGTACTACGTGCGCTACTTCGCCGACTCCGAAGAGGCCGGCAATTGGGCTATCGTCAATCCCGAGCGGCCCAATCAGTTTGCTTACTCATTGCCAGTACGCTTCGCCAGTAACGGCAAGTGGCAACGCATACCCGCGTTGCGTCTCAGGGGAGGCGGCCAATGCGTGGGCAAGGCCTGTTTCCTGGACACCGACCTGTCCTCGTCCTCGGCCCAGGCTTCATCAACGCCGTCAGCGGAGCTTCCCCTCGTCGAACCGGTTTCACCGGGCGCGCGACCACTGCGCCTGGTGACGCCCCTCAACGACATCGAAGGCGTGAACATGGCGAAAATGAAAAGATGGGCAATGAACTTGCCCGAGACGTTCGCCGAGCTCTCCAGTGCAAACCGCGGTAAACCATCAAGTGTCGATACGTTTGTGGCCTATTTCCGCGACAGACGCTTGTCCCTGCTAAACGAGGCCAAAGAGTATTACTCCGAGCTGAACTGGACCAACCTGCCCGCACGGCCCGTCATCCCGCCAATCGATGCCGAGATGCAGACGGCTGAGTTGATTGATCGCATCTTTGCCAATGCCGATGGACTGGTCGTCGGCGAAACCCTTGATCGCATCGCCAGCACACGCTTCATGATCGAAAACATGCCGGCGTTCGCACGGCATATCAACACGCTCTACGTACGGGGTTTGCTGAGTGACTTTGCCCAGGCAGATCTCAACGACTTTTTCCTGTCGGGAGAGATGTCAGAGGATCTTCGAGGCTACTTGTCCAGCCTGGGTACCGACCCTGATAACCGATTCAACATCCTTGAACTGATCAAGACTGCCCAGGCCAATGGCATCCGCGCCCAAGGTCTTGAAGTCGCGCACAGTTACAAACTGAAGGTACCGCTGACTTCGATCGAAGAGCAGATGATCCACGCCCGGCTCGCCTCTCAAATCATGTGGGGTGACGAGCTCCTCAACAGACCCGGCAAATGGGTGGCCCTGGTCGAGGCAACGAGCACCAATACCTTCAGAAATCTGCCCGGCATCAGCGAACTCAGAGGTGGCATCGGGTTACGGATTGAAGAAGCGACATCCACCGAAGTGGCCGGTGTCAGGATAGACCCGGGACTGGAAGTCGCTCGGGGCCCGTTTGATAACGGGGCATCGACGCGCAACTCATCGGACTTCCTGTTCGCCGATCTGCGCTTGCAGATCGAAACGCCTGTGCCGCAATGGACTGAGGCAGCGGTGAATACATTGCTGAATCGCAACGGCATGTTCATGTTCGAAAAAACCCAGAATGCATACACACTCGTGCGTCGTAACAGCGACGGCAATATTGTTCGAACCATGGTGAATTGCAGACGAGATGGTCAGGTTTACATCTGGGCACAGTCGATGCCCCGAATCAGCGGCATCATGTTCCGTGACATCGGCGCGTTATCCCAGCGCCTGATAGAGATCGGCTTGACCCTGCAAAGTCGCTTACCCAGCTAACCTGTTTTCAGCGGCATGAAACGAAAAAACCCTTGGCTTCAGGCCAAGGGTTTTTCGTTAATCAGCTTGTAGCGGGATCACTCCCACTCAATAGTCGCCGGCGGCTTGCTCGACACGTCGTAAGTGACGCGAGAGATGCCTTCGATTTCATTGATGATGCGGCCGGAGACGGTTTCCAGCAGTTCGTAAGGCAGGTGCGCCCAACGCGCGGTCATGAAGTCGATGGTTTCTACGGCGCGCAGGGCAACGACCCAGGCGTAACGACGGCCATCACCAACCACGCCAACCGATTTCACTGGCTGGAACACCACGAAAGCCTGGCTGACTTTGTGGTACCAGTCGGCTTTGCGCAGTTCTTCGATGAAGATATGGTCGGCACGACGCAACAGGTCGGCGTATTCCTTTTTCACTTCACCGAGGATGCGCACGCCCAGGCCCGGGCCCGGGAATGGGTGACGGTAGACCATGTCGTACGGCAGGCCGAGTTCCAGGCCCAGACGACGGACTTCGTCCTTGAACAGTTCGCGCAGTGGCTCGACCAGTTTCAGGTTCATCTCTTCCGGCAGGCCGCCCACGTTGTGGTGCGACTTGATCACGTGGGCTTTGCCGCTTTTCGCGCCAGCCGATTCGATCACGTCCGGGTAGATGGTGCCCTGAGCGAGGTACTTGATGTTTTCCAGTTTGTTCGACTGGGCATCGAAGACGTCGATGAAGGTGCGACCGATGATCTTGCGCTTCTTCTCCGGATCGGCTTCGCCGGCCAGGTTGTCGAGGAACTGATCTTCAGCGTTGGCGCGAATGACTTTGACGCCCATGTTCTCGGCGAACATGGCCATCACTTGCTCGCCTTCGTGCAGACGCAGCAGGCCGTTGTCGACGAAGACGCAGGTCAGTTGGTCGCCGATGGCTTTGTGCAGCAGCGCAGCAACCACCGAGGAGTCAACGCCGCCGGACAGACCCAGCAGCACGTTGTCGGTGCCGACTTGTGCGCGGATGTTGGCGATGGCGTCTTCAGCGATCTTCGACGGCGTCCACAGGGCTTCACAGCCGCAGATGTCGAGCACGAAGCGCGACAGGATGCGACCGCCCTGCTTGGTGTGGGTCACTTCCGGGTGGAACTGCACGCCGTAGTAGCCACGGTCGTCGTTGAACATACCGGCGATCGGGCAGCTTGGGGTGCTGGCGAGGATGTGGAAGTCTTCCGGCATCTTGGTGACTTTGTCACCGTGGCTCATCCATACGTCGAGGCCGAACAGGCCGTCAGCGTCGATGTGGTCTTCAATGCCGTCGAGCAGACGGCTCTTGCCGACCACGTCAACGCGGGCGTAACCGAACTCACGCAGTTCGGAACCTTCAACCTTGCCGCCCAGTTGCTCGGCCATGGTTTGCATGCCGTAGCAGATACCGAAGACCGGTACGCCCAGATCGAACACTGCCTGCGGGCAACGCGGGCTGTCGGCGACGTGCACGGACTCGGGGCCGCCGGCGAGGATGACGCCTTTAGGAGCGAATTCGCGGATCGCATCTTCGTCCATGTCGAACGGGTGCAGTTCGCAGTACACACCGATTTCGCGCACGCGGCGGGCAATCAGTTGGGTGTATTGCGAACCGAAGTCGAGGATCAGGATGCGGTGAGCGTGAATATCGAGGGCCATGATTCAGTCTCGTCTAAGTCGTTCAGAAACAGTCGTGATTCAGAAACAACTCGGGGCTGAATCAAACAGCCCCGGTTGCTTACTTTATTGCTTGAAGGCTCAACCTACGCGGTAGTTTGGCGCTTCTTTGGTGATCTGCACGTCGTGAACGTGGGATTCGGCCATGCCAGCGCCGGTGATCCGCACGAACTCAGGCTTGGTGCGCATTTCTTCGATGTTGGCGCTACCGGTGTAGCCCATCGAGGAACGCAGACCGCCCATCAACTGGTGAATGATCGCGCTCAGGGTGCCTTTGTAAGGCACACGGCCTTCGATGCCTTCCGGAACGAGTTTCTCGGCGCCTGCCGAGGAGTCCTGGAAGTAACGGTCGGAAGAACCTTGTGCCTGGGACATGGCGCCCAGCGAACCCATGCCGCGATACGCCTTGTACGAACGGCCCTGGAACAGTTCGATTTCGCCCGGCGCTTCTTCAGTACCGGCGAACATCGAGCCCATCATCACGCAGGAAGCACCGGCTACGATGGCCTTGGACAGGTCACCGGAGAAACGGATGCCGCCGTCGGCGATCAACGGAACGCCAGTGCCTTCAAGGGCAGCGGCAACGTTGGCGATGGCACTGATTTGCGGGACGCCGACACCGGCGACGATACGGGTGGTGCAGATCGAGCCAGGGCCGATACCGACCTTGACGGCGTCAGCGCCTGCTTCGGCCAGAGCCTTGGCAGCGGCGCCGGTGGCGATGTTGCCGCCGATCACCTGCACTTCAGGGAAATTCTCTTTGACCCAGCGAACGCGGTCGATCACGCCTTTGGAGTGACCGTGCGCGGTATCGACTACCACGACGTCCACGCCAGCATTGACCAGAGCGGCAACGCGGTCACCGGTGTCTTTACCGGTACCGACCGCAGCGCCCACGCGCAGACGACCTTGATCGTCCTTGCTGGCCAGCGGGTAGGCTTTGGCTTTTTCGATATCGTTGACGGTCATCATGCCTTTGAGGGCGAATTTGTCGTCGACGATCAGCACGCGCTCGATGCGGTGCTTGTGCAGCAGTTCGCGTGCTTCGTCCTTGCTCGCGCCTTCCTTGATCGTGACCAGACGCTCTTTGGGCGTCATCACTTCACGGACGGTGGCTTCCAGACGGCTTTCGAAACGCACGTCACGGGAAGTGACGATGCCGACCAGGTCGCCATCGTGCAGCACCGGAACGCCGGAAATGTTGTGCATGCGGGTCAATTCGAACAGGTCACGAACCGTGGCATCAGCCTCGATGGTGATCGGATCCTTGACGACGCCGGCTTCGAACTTCTTGACCTTGCGCACTTCGGCAGCTTGCTGCTCGATGGTCATGTTCTTGTGGATAATGCCGATGCCACCTTCCTGAGCCATGGCGATTGCCAGACGGGCTTCAGTAACGGTGTCCATGGCGGCAGAAACCAGAGGAATGTTCAGCTCGATGCCACGGGTAAGGCGGGTCTTGAGACTGACTTCGTTAGGAAGTACCTCGGAATAACCGGGCACTAGGAGAATGTCGTCGAATGTCAGAGCTTCTTGGCTGATACGCAGCATCGCGGGGGCTCCCGAGCGGGAAAATGGAAGCGCGCCATTATAGTCAGACACCCCCTGCTGTTCAATGTAAAACTCAGCTTAATATCAATGTTGCTGATATACGGAGATCCCCGGCCCTACAGCTCCACCTTGACCCAAGAGACAGGTTGATCGAGCCAATCGGCAAACTCATCGATAAAGCTTTGCTTGAAGCCCGCCTCCAGCCAGTTGTTGAAGATGAAACCGAGGTTGGAAAACGCGCACTCCTGCAAATACAGAAAGCCGTTGATATCGTCTTCATGCCCGCATTCGGGGCAGGTGAAGTTGTCGGTGCGACCCGGAAACCACTCTTCGAGGCTTTCGAACAGTGCTTCGCCAACTTCACGACGGCACTCGGCGCAACCGGCCTCTTCGAGAAAGCCCTTGGCCGGGGTGTAGATGCAGCGTTTGGTAACGATCTCCAGGCCGTTGATTGGCTCACCAAACGGCAGCGCTTGCGGGTGCAGGACCACGGCACGCGCGCCGTCGGCAATCGCGTAAGCCATGCGGTTGCCGGTGCGGCCACAAGTGCTCAGCTCTTCCTTGATGATGTTCTTGCGCACCAGCCAGCGCACGATCGCCCGGGCCCGGGGTTCGTGGACCGGCAGGGTGGAGATTTTCGGGACGATGATGCTTTGCGAATTCATGGAGAGTCCTGCGGTGTGGCTGCTGACGCCTTCGCGAGCAGGCTCGCTCCCACAATGGAATGCAGTTCCCTGTGGGAGCGACGGTGCGACGATTCGACCTGCTCGCGAAGAGGCCCTAAAGGCCGGCAGCTTAATCCCTGACGAAATCCGGTCAAGTGCTGAGGTAGCGTCCGATCAAAGCAATCCCGCTCGCCAGCACCAGCCACGTCACCAACCGCACAAACGCCTCGCGCGACAACTTCATGGTCAAGCGCCGCCCGATCCACAGCCCCAGCGCCATGGCCGGCAACAAACACAAGGCCAGCATCAACAAGGGTAGCTCGGCATACACACCGGCGATAGCAAACAGGCTCAAACGCACCACCGTGCTGCAACTGATCAGCGCACTTTGCGTGGCCCGCGCGGCGTCTTTCGGC
The DNA here is from genome assembly GCF_977020205.1 of Pseudomonas sp. AIG. Lineage (NCBI taxonomy): Bacteria > Pseudomonadati > Pseudomonadota > Gammaproteobacteria > Pseudomonadales > Pseudomonadaceae > Pseudomonas > Pseudomonas sp. AIG. The sequence continues at coordinate 21,410 of NZ_CDROCK010000028.1, forward strand.
AGCCGACTATTCAAATAGATCGCATAGAGAAAGCCGCCACTGCCAAACAGCGCCCCGAACAACCCGCCCACCGTCCCCATCGGCACCGCCCATGCCGCCGACAATTGCGCCGGCCGCGCTTTCACCCACAAGCTGTAAATCGCATAGGCGCTGATAAACAGCCCCATCAACAACAGCAACAGATCGGACTTCAGATTAAGTAGAAAAATAACCCCCAACGTACAACCGACCGCCATCCACGGCAGCAACCGCAACAGCTCCGGTTTAGCCACATCCCGCCGCGACGGCAGCAGATTGCCGAACGCCGCGACAAAATCCAGCAGCACCAGCAGCGGCACAATCTTCGACAATGGCAGGAACAAAATCAGAATCGGCCCCGCCACCAGCGCCGTACCAAACCCGGCAATGCCAAACACGATGTAAGCCAGCGCGATGCCCAAGGCAATTACCGCCCAACCACTGACGCCCCACGACCACTCACTCAACAACCCCGCCACGCTCATCGATGCGCTTCCTTAATAAGCCTGAGATGACTTTAGTCAGCGCCGAGCGTTGCGACTAATATCTTCCAGATCGCTTACTTATCTCGAAAAGGCATGCCTTGTGCTTTCAACCCGTCAATTACGCTACTTCGTGGAAATCGCCGAATGCGGCAGCTTCAGTGCGGCGGCCGAGCGTCTGTTTATCGCGCAATCGGCGCTGAGCCGGCAGATCAAGGACATGGAAACGCGCCTGCAAACCCCATTGTTCGAACGCACCGCTCGCCAGCCCCGACTGACGGCGGCGGGCGAAGCATTTCTGCCGCGGGCAAGAAACCTGCTCAATGAGCTGAGCAAGGCCAGCGCCATGGCCACAGAGGTCGGCAATGGTCAGCTAGGCACCTTGCGCCTCAGTCATTCCAGCACCGTGTCGATCAGCGGTCGTTTGCTCAGTGATATCGGCGCCTATCTGCAGCAACAACCCGGTGTGTCGCTGGACATCGGCAAGTTGTCTTCCGAGGCGCAACTGGACGAGTTGACCGAAGGACGCCTCGACATCGGCCTGCTGCGCCTGCCGGTGTTGCGCCAGCGTGAAGGTATTCAGATTGTGCCGCTGTTTACTGAGCGGTTGCTGCTGGCGGTTCCGATGGATCATCGGTTGGCCGCGGCTGAGCGTGTCGACCTGGCCCAACTGAAGGACGAAGCGTTCATCTCGATTCCGCATCCGCAGCGCGGCGGTTTGAGTTATCTGTGTGCCGATCTGTGCATGCGTCAGGGCTTCTTCCCGAAAGCCGCGCGGGTCATGTCGCGAAAGACCACGCAGTTACAGTTGATTCAGGCCGGATTCGGCATCGCCCTGCTGCCGGAATCCATGCAGGACATCGCGCCGAGCGGCGTACGATTCCTGCCGCTGACCGATGCCGACTGCCACAGCACCGTCGCCCTCGCCTATCGGCAAAATCCCACGCCGCTGATTCAACACTTCCTCCAGACATTCACCAATTCCCCCTGTGGGAGCGAGCTTGCTCGCGAAAGCGGACCGTCAGCCACTGAGGATGTCGAAGGATAAGACGCCTTCGCGAGCAAGCTCGCTCCCACAGGGTTTTGTGCGGTGTAATGGTGATTCGGCGGCAAATGCCTTTAAACTGCGCCCCATGATTAAAGATCCCTTTGCAAGACTTGGCCTGGACCGTGAGGTCCTGACCGTCAGCCAGCTCAACGGCCGCGCGCGGGTGTTGCTTGAAGACGTGTTCAGCAACATCTGGGTCGAAGGCGAAATCTCCAACCTCGCCCGCCCGGCGTCCGGGCACATTTACTTCACGCTCAAGGACAGCGGCGCGCAGGTGCGTTGCGCGTTGTTCCGGCAGAACGCCGCGCGGGTGCGTCAGGCGCTCAAGGATGGCCTGGCCGTCAAAGTGCGCGGCAAGGTCTCGCTGTTCGAGGGCCGTGGCGACTATCAACTGATCCTCGACACCGTGGAGCCTGCCGGTGACGGCGCGCTACGCCTGGCCTTCGATGCGCTGAAAGAAAAGCTCAGCGCCGAAGGCCTGTTCAGTGCCGAACGCAAAGTGCCGTTGCCGGCGCATCCGCAACGCATCGGTATCATCAGTTCGCCGACCGGCGCGGTGATTCGCGACATCATCAGCGTGTTCCGCCGCCGTGCGCCGCAAGTCCAACTGACGCTGATTCCGACCGCCGTGCAGGGCCGTGAAGCCACCGCGCAAATCGTCCGCGCGCTGAAAATGGCCGATGCCCGTGGTTTTGACGCGTTGATCCTCGCCCGTGGCGGCGGTTCGCTGGAAGACCTCTGGTGCTTCAACGAGGAAGCCGTGGCCCGCGCCGTCGATGCTTGTGTGACGCCGATTGTCAGCGCCGTCGGCCATGAAACCGATGTATCGATCAGCGACTTTGTCGCCGACGTTCGCGCACCGACGCCATCAGCGGCTGCCGAATTGCTCGCTCCGGATTCCAGCCATCTGATTCGTCAAGTCGAAAGCCTGCATCGCCGCTTGGTGATGCGCATGCGCGACCGCCTGATGCGTGATCGCCTGCGTCTGGAAGGCATGGCGCGTCGCCTGCGTCATCCCGGCGAACGTCTGCGCCAGCAAGCGCAACGTCTGGATGATCTGGACATGCGCATGCGTCGGGCGTTCGAACGCAGCCTCAACACCCGTCGCGAGCGGCTGATCCGCCTGGAAACCCGCCTCGCCGGACAACATCCGGGACGACAACTGGCGATGTTGCGCCAGCGCCTCGACAGCCTCGCCGAACGCTTGCCGCGTGCCATGCGCGAAGGCCTGAAAAGCCGTCGTCTGCAATTGCACAGCCAGATGCAGACGCTGCATGTGGTCAGCCCGCTGGCAACGCTCGGTCGCGGCTACAGCATTCTGCTTGATGAGCGCGGCCACGCAATCCGCAACGCAGCGCAAACCCACACCGGCCAGCGCCTGAAAGCCAAACTCGGCGAAGGCGAACTGCACGTGCGCGTCGAGGACAATCACCTGACGCCTGTCACCCTCTCTTTACTGGACTGATCCATGCCACGTTTTCTGGCTCCACTGTTTCTGCTGTGCCTGACCTTCAACGCCCACGCCGACAGTTACATCACTCGGCTGCTGAACAAACCGGTGCCGGGCGGCGTCGCAGTGGTTGATCTCGGCACCGCCGCGCAGGCACCGAAAGCCACCTATCAGGGCAAACCGGTGCTGGTGGTCAAGGAACAGAACAACTGGCTGGCGATTGTCGGCGTGCCGTTGACGGTGAAACCGGGCGCGCAGCAGATCAGCAGTGGCGGGCGCAATCTGCCGTTCACCGTGGGCAACAAGAAATACCCGGAACAGCGCATTACCCTGAAGAACAAACAGCAAGTAAACCCGGATCAGTCGAACCTCAAGCGCATCGAGGGTGAACTGGCTGAACAGATCAAGGCTTACCGCAGCTTCAGCCCGAACACACCGAGCAATCTGCTTCTGGACAAACCGGTCAATGGGCCGCTGTCGAGCAAGTTTGGCGTGCGCCGCTTCTTTAATGGTGAAGAGCGCAATCCGCATGCCGGCCTCGACTTTGCGGTGCCGATGGGCACGCCGATCAAGACCCCGGCGGCGGGCAAGGTGATCCTCACCGGCAACTACTTCTTCAACGGCAACACCGTGTTTGTCGACCATGGGCAGGGCTTTATCAGCATGTTCTGCCACATGTCGAAAATTGATGTGAAAGTCGGCGATCAACTGGCGCGGGGCGCGGTGGTCGGCAAGGTTGGCATGACCGGCCGCGCGACCGGGCCGCACATGCACTGGAATGTCAGCCTGAATGATGCGCGGGTGGATCCGGCGATTTTTATTGGTGCATTTCAACCTTAAGACAGCCGATGGGCTGATGGCCCCTTCGCGAGCAAGCTCGCTCCCACAGAGATTTGTGTTGTGAACGCAACCCAATGTGGGAGCGAGCTTGCTCGCGAAGGCGGCCTATAAAACACCACCACACTTAATGAATCTTCAAAAACTCAATTGCGCCCCAATCTAACCTCACGCAAATATCAATAAGATCCACCTCCTTAAGCGCAATAAAATCCTGCATAACCCCGCTTTCCGAGTATTCCTCTCAATTTTTTTCGACTGCTTGCCATCCTCTCCCCTCGCGGTTAGGGTTGAAGGCATGAAAACCTCTCACACCCTCATTCAGCTTCGCCAGCACCGCAGCCTGTGCCTCGTCAGTGCACGACTGCCAGGCTGAATCGCGGCACCTCGTCCCACGCTTTTCCCAGAACATTCGTAACACCGGCAGGCCGCCTCTTTTCGGCCCAGACAATAAGGAATTTCCCGATGAGCATGCTCAAAGATCCGTCTTCGAAATACCGCGCGTTTCCTGTCATCAACCTGCCGGATCGCACCTGGCCGTCGAAAACCATCGACACCGCGCCGATCTGGTGCAGCTCCGACCTGCGTGACGGCAACCAGTCGCTGATCGAGCCGATGGACGCGGTGAAGAAGCTGCGCTTCTGGAAAACTCTCGTTCAGGTAGGCGTGAAGGAAATCGAAGCGTCGTTCCCGGCGGCTTCGCAAACCGACTTCGACTTCGTGCGTACTCTGATCGAAGAAGGCCACATTCCGGACGACACCACCATTCAGGTGCTGACCCAGGGCCGTGAAGACTTGATCGAGCGCACCTTCGAATCCCTGCGTGGCGCGAAGAAAGCCATCGTTCACTTGTACAACGCCACCTCGCCATCCTTCCGACGCATTGTCTTCAACCAAGACAAGGACGGCATCAAGGCCATCGCCGTCAACGCGGCCAAGCTGTTCGTCAAATACGCCGCGATGCAGCCGGACACCGAATGGACCTTCGAATACTCGCCGGAAACCTTCAGCGCCACCGAGCTGGAATTCGCCAAGGAAGTCTGTGATGCAGTGATCGAGGTGTGGAACCCGACGCCTGAGCACAAGATGATCCTCAACCTGCCAGCTACCGTTGAGTGCGCGACCCCGAACATCTACGCCGACCAGATCGAGTGGTTCGGCCGCAACATCAACCGTCGTGATAGCGTGATCATCAGCCTGCACACCCACAACGACCGTGGCACCGGTGTCGCCGCCACCGAGTTGGGCCTGATGGCCGGCGCCGATCGCGTCGAAGGCTGCCTGTTCGGCAACGGTGAGCGTACCGGTAACGTCGACCTCGTCACCGTCGCCCTGAACATGTACACCCAGGGTCTCGACCCGCAGCTGGACTTCTCCGACATCGACGGCGTGCGCAAAGTCGTCGAAGAGTGCAACCAGATTCAGGTGCACCCGCGTCACCCGTACGTTGGCGACCTGGTGCACACCGCATTCTCCGGCTCGCACCAGGATGCAATCCGCAAGGGCTTCTCCCAGCAGAAACCCGATGCACTGTGGGAAGTGCCGTACTTGCCGATCGACCCGGCCGACATTGGCCGCAGCTACGAGGCGGTGATCCGCGTCAACAGCCAGTCGGGCAAGGGCGGCATCGCTTACTTGCTGGAGCAGGAATACGGCATCAGCCTGCCACGTCGCATGCAGATCGAATTCAGCCAGGTGGTGCAGCGTGAGACCGACCGCTTGGGCCTGGAAATGACCGCCAAGCAGATTCACTCGCTGTTGATCAGCGAATACCTGCAAGCCAACACCCCGTATGCGCTGGTCAGCCATCGCCTGCAGGAAGAAAACGGCAACAGCAATGTTGAAGTGGAAGTGGCGAGCAAGGGTCAGGGCGAAACCAATCTGCACTGGCGCGGCAAGGGCAACGGTGCGCTGGAAGCACTGGTCGCCGGCCTGCCGATTCCGGTGGAGATCATGGACTACAACGAACACGCGATCGGCGCGGGCACCAACGCCAAAGCAGCGGCGTACATCGAACTGCGTGTGAATGGCGAACGTGCGGTGCACGGCGTCGGCATCGATGAAAACATCACCACGGCCAGCTTCAAGGCCCTGTTCAGCGCGCTGAACCGCTCCCTGAGCCAGCCTGAGGCGAAAGCGGCGTAAGCCTTCGATGAAATACAAAAGGCCCCGGCGTTTAAACGCCGGGGCCTTTTTTTGCCTGCGATCGTTCCCACGCTCTGCGTGGGAATGCCTCAAGGGACGCTCTGCGTCCAGTGACGCGGAGCGTCACGGGCTGCATTCCCACGCAGAGCGTGGGAACGATCAGTTACCTCAGGTGAACTCGAAGGTGTCGGCATCCAGATTCGCCGGGAAACGCTCGCGATATGCCGCCAGTGGTGCCGCTTCCAGCACAGCCTTGAACACCCCGTCTGCCTCCCCCGCCGCCAGCAAGGTTTCCCCCTGGAAATCCAGCACCTGACTGTCACCGGTATACGCAAAACCTTTACCGTCAGTGCCAACGCGATTCACCGCTGCCACATAACAAAGGTTTTCGATAGCCCGTGCCGGCAACAGGCGATTCCAGTGCAGACGCCGCGCCCCCGGCCAATTGGCGGTGTACAGCAGCAGATCGGTGTCCTGGGCATCGCGGCTCCACACCGGGAAGCGCAGGTCGTAACAAATCAGCGGACGCACACGCCAGCCCTTGAGCTCAAACTGCACCTGCCGTTCGCCGGGGGTGTAGTGGTTATGCTCGCCGGCCATGCGAAACAAGTGACGCTTGTCGTAATGCAGCACCTCGCCGTCCGGCCGCGCCCACAGCAGGCGGTTGCGATGGCTGCCGTCAGACGCCTGAATGATCACACTGCCGGTGATCACTGCATTGAGCTTTGCGGCCTGTGCCCGCAGCCATTTACTGGTCGGGCCGTTTTCGGCTTCGGCTAGGGTCTCGGACTCCATGGAGAATCCGGTGGTGAACATTTCCGGCAGGATGATCAGATCCGCCCCGCGCGCCTGCTCCAGCAGCGCATCGAAATGCTCCAGATTCGCCTGGCGGTCATGCCAGGCCAGGCTGGTCTGGATCAACGCCAGGTTGAGATCGGGCAACGCACTCAGATCACGCATAGTTTCGCCGCTGCTTCACGCAGCGTCTCCTCGCGTTTGGCAAAGCACAGGCGCACCAGGCGTTGGCCTTGCGGTGGATTCTGGTAAAACACCGAGACCGGGATACTCGCCACGCCGTGTTCGCGGGTCATCCACATGGCCATCTCGACGTCATTCAGGTCGGGGCGGATTTGCGAATAATCGACCAGTTGGAAATAGGTGCCGGTGACACGGGTGAAGCTGAAGCGAGACGGCGCGAGCAGATCGCAGAACAGATCGCGTTTGGCCTGATAGAAGCCCGGCAGTTCTTCAACGTGCTCCGGGTGCTCGGCCATGTAATCGGCCAGCGCGTATTGCAGCGGTGTGACGCCGCAGAAACTGACGTACTGATGCACCTTGCGCAACTCTGCCGTAAGCGCTGGCGGTGCCACGACGTAGCCGGTTTTCCAGCCAGTGACGTGATACGTCTTGCCGAACGAGCTGACCACGAAGGCCCGCTGATACAGTTCTTCGTGGGCCAGAACGCTGACATGCGGCACGCCGTCGAACACCAGGTGTTCGTAGACTTCGTCGCTGATCAGGTAGATGTCGCGATCACGGATCAGCGCTGCCAATTGATCCAGTTCGTCGCGAGTGATCAGCGCGCCGCTCGGATTATGTGGGGTGTTGATGACGATCATTTTCGTGCGCGGACTCAGGGCCGCGGCGAGCTTGTCGAAATCAATGGAGAAGTCGTCCGGGTTCAACTGCACATGCACGCAACGACCGCCCGCCAATTCCGTCGCCGGTTCGTAGCTGTCGTAACAAGGATCGAACACGATGACTTCGTCGCCGCTGTGGATAACCGCCTGAATCGCACAGAAGATCGCTTGGGTCGCGCCCGGCGTGACTGTCACTTCGCTGTCAGCATTGACCTGCACGCCATAGCTGCGAGCGATTTTCGCCGCAATCTGCTCGCGCAGCGCCGGCAAACCGGTCATCGGCGAATACTGGTTATGGCCACTGGCAATATGCCGACCGACCGCGTCGCGCAACGACTGCGGGCCGTCAAAATCAGGGAAACCCTGGGACAGGTTGATGGCTCCGGTTTGCGCCGCGAGCTGAGACATCTGCGTGAAAATCGTGATGCCGACATTCGGCAGCTTACTGGTAATCATCGGGGGTTCCCTGCTCAACACCCGGCTCTGACGACGGCGCGGGAGAGCCCGAGGATAGCCCATCCGACGCCCATAAAAAAAGGGCGCCGGATGGCACCCCTCTCTCATATTGATCGTTCCCACGCTCTGCGTGGGAATGCAGCCTTGGACGCTCTGCGTCCACCGCTTATGTGACGCAGAGCGTCACGGGATACATTCCCACGCGGAGCATGGGAACGATCAGCGACCTGCGACCTTATTTCTTGTCGCGGCGCTTTTTGTCGGCTTTCTTGCTGTGCGACATCATTCGACGCTTCCTGTTGACCTGGCGGTCGGTCAGCGTATTTTTGTTGCCTTCGTACGGGTTCTCGCCGCCCTTGAACTCGATGCGGATCGGCGTACCGACCAGCTTCAGCACACGGCGGTAAGTGTTCTCCAGATAGCGCACATACGACTTCGGCACTTTCTCGATCTGGTTACCGTGGATCACGATGATCGGCGGGTTAGCACCACCCAAGTGGGCATAACGCAGCTTGATCCGGCGGTTGTTGACCATCGGTGGCGCGTGCTCGCCAACCGCGTCTTCCAGAATCTGGGTCAGACGGTTGGTCGGCCAGCGGGTGACCGCCGACTTGAACGAGTTCTGTACGGACGCGTAGAGGTTACCCACGCCGGTGCCGTGCAGGGCCGAGATGAAGTGAATGTCGGCGTAATCAACGAAGAACAGACGACGCTGCAGCTCGACCTTGACGAAGTCGCGCTCGCTCGGCGTCATGCCGTCCCACTTGTTGATCGCGATCACCAGCGCACGACCCGACTCGATGGCAAAACCGAGCAGGTTGAGGTCGTGATCGACCACACCTTCGCGGGCGTCCATCACGAAGATCACCACGTTGGCGTCTTTGATCGCCTGCAGAGTTTTCACCACGGAGAATTTTTCGACTTCTTCGTGGATCTTGCCGCGCTTGCGCACACCGGCGGTGTCGATCAGCGTGTACTTCTCTTCATTGCGTTCAAACGGAATGTAGATACTGTCGCGGGTGGTGCCGGGTTGGTCATAAACGATTACCCGGTCTTCACCGAGCATACGGTTGACCAGCGTCGATTTGCCGACGTTCGGACGGCCGATGATGGCGATCTTGATCCCGTCTTTTTCGCTCGGGCCAGGAATGCGCTTGGCTTCCTCGCCTTCGGCAACGATCTCTTCCTCGCCGTCTTCAGGCTCTTCTTCGTCTTTGGGGAAATCACCCAGGGCGATTTCCAGCATCTGCGTGATGCCACGGCCGTGAGCACCGGCGACAGGAATCGCGTGGCCCATGCCCAACGGAGCGAATTCGGCGCGGGCCATTTCCGGGTCGATGTTGTCGACCTTGTTGGCGACCACGTAGGAACGCTTGTTACGTTTGCGCAGGTGTTCGGCGATCATCTGGTCGGCGGCGGTAAAACCGGCCTTGGCATCTACCAGGAACAGCACAACATCCGCTTCTTCAATGGCCAGCAGCGACTGCTCGGCCATTTTTTCGTCCATACCGTGCTCGTCACCGGAGATACCACCAGTGTCGACCAGAATGTAGGAACGCCCTTGCCACTTGGCCTCACCGTACTGGCGATCACGGGTCAGACCGGACAAGTCGCCGACGATGGCGTCACGAGTCCTGGTCAGGCGGTTGAACAAGGTGGACTTGCCGACGTTCGGTCGGCCCACCAGGGCGATTACGGGAACCATGCGGCTCTCCACTTCGTTATTTCAGAAAATACAAAAGCCGCTGCGAGGCAGCGGCTGGTGCTCGGGGCAACGCCTGATAGCGTTGCAAGCCCCATGAATCCGGGGCCGCCTGGGGGTTTAACCCCAAGCATAGTTGTTACTTGATGGTCAGGGCTTCCAGTTTGCCGCTGTTGCCATACACATAAATCGTGTCACCCACCACCAGCGGACGGGCACGCAGGCCGTCGCTGTCGATGCGCTCACGGCCGACGAAACGACCGTCAACCTGGCTCATCAGGTGCAGGTAACCTTCCAGGTCACCCACTGCCACGTAGCTGGAGAACACTTCCGGAGCCGACAGTTGACGGCGAGCCAGCGAATCGTTGCTCCACAATGCAGTGGTCGAACGCTCGTCAACACCCTCAACGGTGCCCGAGGACAGGCTCACGTAGACGCTGCCGAAACCCTGAGCGATACCGGCGTAGCTCGACGCATCGCGCTGCCAGAGTTGACGACCGCTTTCCAGGTCCAGTGCCGCCACGCGACCCTGATAGCTGGCAACGTACAGCGTACCGCCGGACAGCAGCAGACCGCCGTCGATGTCGACCACGCGCTCCAGTTCCGAACGACCTTGTGGAATCGCGATCCGTTGTTCCCAGACCGGCACGCCGTTGGAAATGTCCAGAGCAACCACTTTACCGGTCGACAGGCCAGCCACCGCGAGGCGGTTGGTGACCAGCGGGGCACTGGTGCCACGCAGGGTCAGTACCGCCGGAGTGCTGTCATACACCCAGCGCTGGGTACCGGTGGAGGCATCCAGACCGATCAGACGATCGTCCTGAGTCTGCACCACCACCACGTCACCGTTGTTGGCCGGCGGCGCGAGCACTTCACTGGTCACGCGAGCACGCCACTTCTCTTCACCATTGCTGGTATCCAGAGCGACGACTTCACCACGCAGGGTGCCGATCAGCACCAGACCATAACCCACTCCAACGGCGCCGGAGACAGGCAGATCAAGATCCTGCTTCCACTTCACGTCGCCGTTGCTGCGATCCATGGCCATCACCACGCCGGTCACATCAGCGGCGTAGATGGTGTCACCGTCGATCGCCGGTACCAGCATGTTGTAGGTTTCGCCCTGACCGTCACCGATCGAACGACTCCACTGCTTGTGCAGAACCACTTCTTCTTTGAAGTCGGTCAGTTCGGCCGGTGGCAATTCTTTTTTGCTGTTGCTGCTGCAACCCGCGGCCAGAAGGGCCAGAGCCAGCAATGCTGCATGCTTCCAACGGATCACGTCACGCATCCCCTTTGGCCAGGTCGTCGAGCTTGATTTGAAGGCCACCGACCGCCGCTTCATCCGACAGTGCCGCCTTGGCTTTTTGATACGCCTTGTTCGCGTCATCGGTACGGCCCAGCTGCACCAGCAGGTCGCCCTTGAGTTCTTCGCGAGTGGCCAGGAACGCTTTGTCGGCATCGCCGTCGAGCAGTTTCAGGCCGTCTTCAGCCTTGTTCTGCGCACCCAGTACCTGTGCCAGACGCTGACGGGCGATTTCGCCCAGCGCCGGGTTGGCCGGTTTGTCGACGATAGCTTTCAGCTCGGTTGCCGCGTCATCCAGCTTGCCGCTGTCGACCGCCACTTTGGCGACGAACAGGCTGCCGTACTGCGCGTAGGCAGAGCCGCCGAATTCGCTGTTGAGCTTGCCGGCCAGATCCGCAACGCGAGCAGCATCAGGCTTGCCGTCAGGCGTCAGCGTGGTTTCCAGCAGTTGCTGATAGAGCACCGAGGCGCCTTGCGACTGGTTGCTCTGATATTTGTGATAGGCCTGCCAGCCGAACACGATGACCAGCGCCAACAGGCCGCCGGTGACCAGAGGTTTGCCGTTGCGTGTCCACCAGTCCTTCAAATCCGCCAACTGTTCGTCTTCGGTACTCGACACCCCAATACTCCTTAATCGCTAAATCGGCTGTTTGGACAGCTTCAACCCTGCACGACGCAGGTGGCCAGGTGAGCGGCGAGCGCATCCCAGGCAATGCTTTGTTGTTCGCCCTGGCCACGCAGGGGTTTGAAACCTACCACTTGCTGGGCCATTTCGTCGTCACCGAGGATCAGTGCGTACAGCGCACCGCTCTTGTCGGCCTTCTTGAACTGGCTTTTGAAGCTGCCGGCGCCGGCATTGACTTGCAGGCGCAGGTTTGGAAGTTGATCACGAACACGTTCAGCCAGGGCCAGACCGGCCAGCTCGGCCTCTTCACCGAAGGCGCAGAGGTAGACGTCAACCTGACGGGAGATTTCTTCCGGGATCTGCTCAAGGGTTTCGAGCATCAACACCAGACGCTCGATGCCCATGGCGAAACCGACGCCGGTGGTCGGCTTGCCGCCCATCTGCTCAACCAGACCGTCGTAACGACCGCCGGCGCAAACAGTGCCCTGGGCGCCGAGCTTGTCGGTGACCCATTCGAAAACGGTTTTGCTGTAGTAGTCGAGGCCACGCACCAGCTTCGGATTGAGCACGTAAGGAATGCCCACGGCATCCAGACGCGACTTCAAACCTTCGAAGTGCGCACGGGACTCGTCATCGAGGTAGTCGGCCATTTTCGGCGCATCGACCAGCACCGCTTGAGTGTCGGCATTTTTCGTGTCGAGCACGCGCAGCGGATTGGTTTTCAGGCGACGCTGGCTGTCTTCGTCGAGCTTGTCGTGGTGCGCCAAGAGGTACTCGACCAGCGCTTCACGATAGCGACCACGAGACTCGCTGGTGCCGAGGCTGTTGAGTTCGAGTTTGACCGCATCACGAATGCCCAGCTCACCCCACAGGCGCCAGGTCATGGTGATCAGCTCGGCGTCGATGTCCGGACCGTCGAGGTTGAACACTTCCAGACCGATCTGGTGGAACTGGCGATAACGGCCTTTCTGCGGACGCTCGTGGCGGAACATCGGGCCGATGTACCAGAGTTTCTGCACCTGGCCACCGCCGGTGATGCCGTGCTCGAGCACAGCACGCACACACGCTGCGGTGCCTTCCGGACGCAGGGTCAGGGAGTCGCCGTTGCGGTCTTCGAAGGTGTACATCTCTTTTTCGACGATGTCGGTCACTTCACCGATCGAGCGCTTGAACAGCTCGGTGAACTCGACGATCGGCATGCGGATCTGCTTGTAACCGTAGTTATCCAGCAAACGCGCAACGGTGCCCTCGAAATAACGCCACAGCGGGGTCTGTTCGGGCAGGATGTCGTTCATGCCACGAATGGCTTGCAATGACTTGCTCACTTTAAATCCTTAAATTCGTTCGGCTCTTCAGTCAGGGTCAGCCGCGCGCAATTACGGCAGCGTCAGCTTCGACCTTTTCGGCCGCTTTCTGGCGGATCAGCCTTTCCAGCTCGTCCACCAGATTGTCATTCGTCAGTTTCTGCGCCGGCTTGCCGTCGATGTAAATCAGGTTTGGCGTGCCGCCGGTCAAGCCGATATGGGCTTCCTTGGCTTCGCCAGGACCGTTGACCACACAACCGATCACCGCGACATCCAGCGGCACCAGCAGGTCTTCAAGGCGCCCTTCCAGCTCGTTCATGGTTTTCACCACATCGAAGTTCTGCCGCGAGCAGCTCGGGCAGGCGATGAAGTTGATGCCACGGGAACGCAGATGCAAAGACTTGAGAATGTCGTAACCGACCTTCACTTCCTCGACCGGGTCGGCCGCCAGCGAGATGCGGATAGTATCGCCAATCCCTTCGGCGAGCAGCATACCTAGGCCCACGGCGGATTTCACTGTGCCCGAACGCAATCCACCGGCTTCGGTGATGCCCAGGTGCAGTGGCTGGACGATTTCCTTCGCCAGCAAGCGGTAGGCTTCGACGGCCATGAACACGTCGGAGGCTTTAACGCTGACCTTGAAGTCCTGGAAATTCAGGCGTTCGAGGTGTTCAACGTGGCGCAAAGCAGATTCGACCAACGCGGCTGGGGTCGGCTCGCCGTATTTCTTTTGCAGGTCTTTTTCCAGCGAACCGGCGTTGACGCCGATGCGGATCGGAATCCCGCGATCACGCGCCGCATCGACCACAGCACGAACACGGTCTTCACGACCGATGTTGCCCGGGTTGATGCGCAGGCAGTCCACACCCAGTTCGGCTACGCGCAAGGCGATCTTGTAGTCGAAGTGAATGTCAGCAACCAGAGGCACCTTGACCAGTTGCTTGATCTTGCCGAACGCCTCGGCGGCGTCCATGTCCGGTACCGAAACGCGCACGATGTCGACGCCAGCGGCTTCCAGACGATTGATTTGCGCAACAGTGGCGGCCACGTCATTGGTGTCGCTGTTGGTCATGCTCTGCACCGCGATCGGCGCATCGCCGCCCACCGGTACGTTGCCGACCCAGATCTTGCGCGAAACGCGACGTTTGATTGGAGATTCGCCGTGCATGACTTATTGACCCAACTTCAGGCGAGCAGTCTCGCCACTGGTGAACGGAGCGATATCGACCGGCTGGCCGTTGTAGCTGACCTGTGCAGCACGGGCAACGCCCAGGCGCACGGCAAGCGGCGGCTTGCCGCTGACGGTCACGTTATCGCCTTTGTGCTTCAGACCGCTGAACAGTACTTTGCCACGGCCATCGGTAACCTGTGCCCAGCAATCGGCGCTGAACTGCAGTTGTACCTGGCCGTCGCCTGCAACCGGCGCGGCCGCTTCTGCGGTGGCTGCTGGTGCTGCGGGCGCTACCGGAGCGGTAACGGTCGGCGCCGGGGTAGCCGGAGCGTTAGGCGCGGGGGTGGCAGCCACCGGCGCCGGTGTATGAACCGGAGCGGTCGGTGTGGCAGCCGGAACAGTCGGAACAACCGGTGCAGCTGGAGCAGTCGCCGGAGCAGCAGCCTCTGCCCCAGTCGATTCAGCAGTGGTTTCAGACTGAGGCAGTGCCAGCGCAGTCGAGCTGTCGGACTGGTTCTCCTCGACAGCCTGGTCTTCCGGCTCATCGATCGGGTGAATCTGGGTGGTGCCGTCAGCACCTTCGACTTCAACGTGCTCAGGCGCCAGCGACGTCAGGTCCTTGGTGCGCAGCGATGTCTGATCCTGCCACCAGACGAAACCACCGCCGATGACCGCGATCAGCAACAGCAGGCTGACAATACGCAAAATGGTGTGGGAAACCCGCACGGGCTCCTCGATTCGGCCCAGGGCGTGAACATTGCTGCCTTGGGAGTCGGTACCGGTGGACTGGTCGAATTGCTGAACCAGAACGGTCTGGTCCATGCCGAGCAATTTGGCATAGGCGCGAATGTAACCGCGAGCGAAGGTATGCCCCGGCAGCTTGTCGAAAGCGCCGGCTTCAAGGTTGCTCAGGGAGGTCACGGTGAGGTTGAGCTTGAGGGCCACTTCGGCCAGCGACCAGCCATTGCTTTCGCGGGCCTGGCGCAGGGTCTCACCGGGGTTAACGCGATTCGCTGCTACAACTTCGGGATGCGCCGCTTTCATCATTGCTCCGACAGGTATTGCTGATATTCCGGCGTACCGGGATAGAGTCGTTTTAATTGCAGGCCATAACTGGCGGCCTTGTCGCGATCTTCAAACACTTTTGCCAGCCGAACGCCGAGCAATAGACTACGTGCATTTTGTTCGGTCAGCAGGCTGAAACGGTCGTAATAGTCACGCGCGGGCACATAATGCCTGTCTTCGAAGGACAACTCAGCCATTTCCAGCAATGCGCGCGGTTGTTGACGATTCAAACGCAGCGCCTTTTCCAGTTGCTGCTGCGCCAGATCACGCTGACCGAGCTTCGCGGCGGTCATGCCAAGGTTTTCGAACACACGCGAACGCTCAGGATACAGGGTATCGGCGGCGGCCTGTTCAAAACGCTCGTAGGCTTCTTTATAACGCTGTTGTTCGTAGAGAAAACTGCCGTAGTTGTTGAGGATGCGCGCATCGGCGGGACGGGAGGACAAAGCCTTGCGGAAGTGTTCGTCGGCCAGCTCAGGCTCCATTTCGGACTGGAACACCAGGCCGAGGGCCGCGTTGGCATCAGGATCGGAACCGTCGATGTCCAGCGCCTTCTTCAGCGGCACCTTGGCCCGCTCGCTCATGCCTTGCTGCAAGTATCCCAGCCCCAGCTGCACGTAGGCAGCCCGCGCTTCATCGCGGCCCTTGCTGGTCTTCATCGGGTTGTAGTCACCCGACAGGACACAACCAGCACACAGGCTGGCCAACAGCAACAGCAGCGCAAAGCGCAGGGACATAGAGATCCTCTCTTAATTTGTGTTCGCGGCGTTCTGTGCCAGATCGCTGTCGGCGCTCAACTCGCGCACGGCGATGTAACGTTCGCTGCGACGGGTGCGATCCAGCACCTGCCCTACCAATTGACCACATGCAGCGTCGATGTCTTCACCACGGGTGGTGCGGACAGTGACGTTGAAACCGGCCTGATGCAACTGATCCTGGAAACGACGGATCGCGTTGTTGCTCGGACGCTCGTACCCGGAATGCGGGAACGGGTTGAACGGAATCAGGTTGATCTTGCACGGAATGTTCTTCAGCAGCTCGATCATCTCGACGGCGTGCTCAACCTTGTCATTGATGTCCTTGAGCAAGGTGTACTCGATGGTCAGCACACGTTTCTCGCCCAGGGACGACATGTAGCGCTGGCACGACTCGAGCAGCATCTTAAGTGGATATTTCTTGTTGATCGGCACCAATTGGTTACGCAATGCGTCATTCGGTGCGTGCAGCGACAACGCCAGGGACACGTCGATGTGCTTGGCCAGCTCATCGATCATCGGCACCACACCCGAGGTGGACAGGGTCACGCGGCGCTTGGAGATCCCGTAGCCGAGGTCATCCATCATCAGATGCATGGCGGCGACGACATTGTCGAAGTTCAGCAGTGGCTCACCCATGCCCATCATCACCACGTTGGTGATGGCACGGTCGACGGTAGCCGGGACACTGCCGAAAGATTTGTTGGCAATCCACACCTGACCGATGACTTCGGCGGCGGTGAGGTTGCTATTGAAGCCTTGCTTGCCGGTGGAGCAGAAGCTGCAATCCAGGGCACAGCCTGCCTGGGACGAAACGCACAGAGTGCCGCGTTTGCCCTGGGGAATGTACACGGTCTCGACGCAGCTGCCGGACGCCACGCGCACCACCCATTTACGGGTGCCGTCGCTGGAGATGTCCTCGCTGACCACTTCCGGACCACGGACCTCGGCAATAGCCTTGAGCTTGTCGCGCAAGGCCTTGCTGACGTTCGTCATGGCGTCGAAATCATCGACGCCAAAGTGGTGAATCCATTTCATTACCTGACCGGCACGGAAACGCTTCTCCCCGATTGAGTCGAAGAATTTTTCCATTTCCTGTTGAGTCAGACCCAGCAGGTTGGTTTTTACAGTCGATGTAGTCATGGATTCACCTTCACTCTTAAGCCAATGCTTAGCGAGTGGTTACTTCAGTAGCTGCGAAGAAGTACGAGATTTCACGAGCAGCTGCGGCTTCGGAGTCCGAACCGTGAACAGCGTTGGCGTCGATGGAATCAGCGAAGTCAGCGCGGATGGTGCCGGCAGCAGCTTCTTTAGGGTTGGTAGCGCCCATCAGCTCACGGTTCAGAGCGATAGCGTTTTCGCCTTCCAGAACCTGAACAACAACAGGACCGGAGATCATGAAAGCAACCAGGTCGCCGAAGAAACCACGAGCGCTGTGCTCAGCGTAGAAGCCTTCAGCTTCAGCTTTGGACAGTTGCTTCAGTTTCGAAGCTACAACGCGCAGGCCGGCTTTTTCGAAACGGGTGGTGATTTCGCCGATGACGTTTTTTGCAACAGCGTCAGGCTTGATGATGGAGAAAGTGCGTTGAACAGCCATGGTGTAACTCCAGAAACGGTAATTTGCGAAAAATTAAACCCGCGAATTATACGCGGGTTCTTGGGTATTGCCTAACCTGCGAGGACGATCAGTCCAATTCTTCAGCCCAGAGCGTCTGAACCGCTTCCAACACCTTCTCGCCTACTCGACCAGAGGTATTGTCAAAATCCGGCAGTTCTTTGATCCATTGCTGCAAGTCGACGAAATTGACAGAAAACGGATCTACACCCGGCTTGGCCTCGGCCAATTCTTCTGCAATACGTTGAACATCATTCCAACCGTAGCTCATGACAGTCTTACCAGTCAGTGCGGCGCTTCAGCCGCATGGTTAAGCGAATATTTCGGAATTTCGACGGTGATGTCTTCTTCACCGACGATCGCCTGGCAAGCCAGACGCGATTGCGCTTCCAGGCCCCAGGCACGATCGAGGAAGTCTTCTTCCAGCTCGTCAGCCTCTTCCATCGAGTCGAAACCCTCGCGGATGATGCAGTGGCAGGTGGTGCAAGCACACACGCCGCCGCAGGCGCTTTCCATCTCGATGTGGTGTTCGTGGGCCAGTTCGAGAATCGAGGTGCCGGGCGCAGCCTCGACCACCATGCCTTCAGGGCAGAACTTCTCGTGGGGCAGAAAAATGACCTGCGGCATCAGATATCCTCGATTTCATTCAGATTGCGCCCCGACAGAGCGGCTTTCACCGTCAGATCCATGCGGCGGGCAGCAAAAGCATCGGTCACTTGCGACAGACGCTTGGTCTGCTGCTCGATGGCGTAACCATCCGTACCTTTCATCAGTTCAGCCAGTTCTTGCAGCTGCAGGTCGATAACCATGCGCTCTTCGGCGTCGAGCAAACGCTCGCCATCAACCTCAAGAGCGCCCTGCACCGCTTCGATCAGGCGCTGGGCATCGACTTGCTGCTCACGCAGAACACGGGCGACCTTGTCGTCATTGGCGTGCTGGAACGAATCCTTGAGCATTTTGGCGATTTCGCCGTCGGTCAGGCCGTAGGACGGTTTGACCTGAATGCTTGCCTCAACACCTGAACCCAACTCACGGGCGGAAACGCTGAGCAGACCGTCGGCATCAACCTGGAAGGTCACGCGAATTTTCGCTGCACCGGCGACCATCGCTGGAATGCCGCGCAATTCAAAGCGCGCCAGCGAGCGGCAGTCGCTGATCAGCTCGCGCTCGCCCTGCAGGACGTGGATTGCCATGGCCGACTGGCCGTCTTTATACGTAGTGAAATCTTGTGCGCGAGCGACGGGGATGGTGGTGTTGCGCGGAATCACCTTCTCCATCAAGCCACCCATGGTTTCCAACCCCAGGGACAGCGGAATCACGTCGAGCAGCAGCAGTTCGCCACCATCGCGCTTGTTGCCAGCCAGCGTATCGGCCTGGATCGCAGCACCAATGGCTACCACTTGATCCGGATCGATTTCAGTCAGAGGCTGACGACCAAAAGCTTCGGCAACGGCTTCGCGAACACGCGGAACCCGAGTCGAACCGCCGACCATGACCACGGCGTGCACGTCTTCCAACTCGATGCCGGAGTCGCGAACGGCACGGCGGCAGGCTTTCAGGCTGCGCGCGACCATTGGCTCGATCAGCGCATCGAAGGCTTCGCGGGTCAGCGGTGCCTGCCAGTCGCCATAGGCCACTTCAACGCTGGCCGAGTCGGTCAGGGCTTCTTTGGCCGCGCAAGCGGTTTGCAGCAGATTGCGTTGTGCGCCCGGATCGAGATCGGCGGACAGGCCCGCGCTCTCGATGATCCAGCCGGCAATCGCGTGATCGAAGTCATCGCCGCCCAGCGCGCTGTCGCCGCCAGTGGCCAGCACTTCAAAAACACCGCCAGTCAGACGCAGAATCGAAATATCGAAAGTACCGCCGCCGAGGTCATAAATCGCGACCAGGCCTTCGGCGTGCTGATCCAGACCGTACGCCACAGCGGCCGCCGTCGGTTCATTGAGCAGACGCAGCACGTTCAGACCAGCGAGTTTCGCCGCATCCTTGGTGGCTTGACGCTGAGCATCGTCGAAGTAAGCCGGAACGGTGATCACCGCACCGACCAGTTCGCCGCCCAACGTCGCTTCAGCGCGCTGACGCAGCACCTTGAGGATATCGGCGGAGACTTCGACCGGGCTTTTCGGGCCCTGCACGGTATCGATGAACGGCATGTGCGACTCGCCACCGACAAAGCGGTATGGCAGTTGCTCGCCCAATTGCTTGACGTCGGACAGACCACGACCCATCAAGCGCTTGACCGACAGCACGGTGTTCAAAGGATCGGAAGCGGCAGCCAATTTGGCCGACTCGCCGACTTCGACGCGATCGGCGTGGTAACGCACAGCAGACGGCAGGATGACCTGCCCGTTTGCGTCGGCCAACGGCTCGGAAAGACCACTGCGCAACGCAGCGACCAGCGAATTGGTAGTACCCAAGTCGATCCCCACAGCCAGACGACGCTGGTGCGGTTGAGGACTTTGGCCGGGTTCGGCGATCTGCAGTAGGGCCATCGTGATCAGGACTTATCTGTATATCAGGCGTGCGACCGGAGCGGCACTGGGTTAATCGTCGAGGCGCTCTTCTAACTGGCGCACTTCGTAGGTGAGCTTGTCAAGGAATTGCATGCGCCGCATCAGGCGTTCGGCCTGTTCGCGTTGCGCCGCATCATCCCAACAGGCTGCGAAGCTTTCATTGAGTTCTTCCTGAGCCACTTTCAAGCGTCGCTTGAACACCGCAACGCCGTCGAGATCGGCACTGTCCTGAAGGTCTTCGAGCTCTTCGCGCCATTGCATCTGCTGCAGAAGAAACTCGGGATCATGGACGGTGACTTCCATCGGCACTTCATGCCCGCTGATGGTCAGCAGGTAGCGGGCGCGCTGGGCCGGACTCTTGAGCGTCTGATAGGCGTCATTGAGCCGCGCAGACTGCTCGAGTGCCGACCGCTGCTCACGCTCGGAAGCGTCGGCAAAGCGGTCAGGATGAACGCCGCGCGCCAACTCACGATAGCGCGTGGCCAACTGCTCGAGATCCAGACGGAAACCCGGTTGCAGCTCGAATAAAGCGAAATGACAAGGAATACCCACGACAAGCCTCAGATGTTGAAGCTTTCGCCGCAGCCACATTCACCGCGTACGTTGGGGTTGTTGAACTTGAAGCCTTCGTTCAACCCTTCCTTGACGAAATCGAGCTCGGTGCCGTCCAGGTAGGCGAGGCTTTTCGGGTCGATGATCACTTTTTCGCCGTGACTCTCGAACACCTGATCCTCTGCAACCACCTCGTCGACAAACTCCAGCACGTAGGCAAGGCCGGAACAGCCTGTGGTGCGAACACCCAGACGAATCCCTTCACCTTTGCCGCGCCCGTCGAGGGAGCGCCGCACGTGTCGAGCAGCCGCTTCTGTCATGCTGATAGCCATCGGTGACTCCTTACTCGTCGCCAAATCCTGAAAGTCAGATCAAGCCTTTCTTCTGCTTGTAATCGCGAACAGCCGCTTTGATAGCGTCTTCAGCCAGTACCGAGCAGTGAATCTTCACTGGCGGCAAGGCCAGTTCTTCGGCCAGCTGAGTGTTCTTGATGGTTTCTGCTTCGTCCAGAGTCTTGCCCTTCATCCACTCGGTAGCGAGGGAGCTGGAAGCGATAGCCGAACCGCAGCCGTAGGTCTTGAATTTGGCATCTTCGATGATGCCTGCTTCGTTGACCTTGATTTGCAGACGCATCACGTCGCCGCATGCCGGAGCGCCGACCATGCCGGTGCCGACATCAGGATCTTCCGCGTTCATCTTGCCGACGTTGCGCGGGTTTTCGTAGTGGTCGATGACCTTTTCGCTGTAAGCCATGATTCTCAATCCTCACTCATCAGGGCCGCTCTTGAGACCCTGCAACTGCGCTGCGTAAACCGCCGCGTTGCTACAGGATCTGTATCCGGCGGCTTCTATATTTAGTGTGCCGCCCACTCGATTTTCGAGATATCGACGCCGTCTTTGTACATGTCCCACAGCGGCGACAGAGCGCGCAGCTTGGTAACGGCCTCGCAGACTTTCTGCGCGGCGTAGTCGATTTCTTCTTCGGTGGTGAAACGGCCGAAGGTGAAGCGGATCGAGCTGTGCGCCAGTTCGTCGTTGCGGCCCAGGGCGCGCAGTACGTACGAAGGCTCCAGCGACGCCGAGGTGCAAGCCGAACCGGACGAAACTGCCAGATCCTTGAGCGCCATGATCAGCGACTCGCCTTCAACGTAGTTGAAGCTCAGGTTCAGGTTGTGCGGAACGCGGGCGGTCAGGCTGCCGTTGACGTACAGCTCTTCCAGATGCTCGACCTGCTTGTAAAAACGGTCGCTCAAGGCTTTGATACGGACGTTTTCGGCAGCCATGTCTTCTTTGGCTACACGGAACGCTTCGCCCATGCCGACGATCTGGTGGGTGGCCAGAGTGCCCGAACGCATGCCGCGCTCGTGACCGCCGCCGTGCATGGTCGCTTCGATGCGCACACGCGGCTTGCGGCTGACGTACAGCGCGCCGATGCCTTTAGGGCCGTAGGTCTTGTGGGCGGAGAACGACATCATGTCGACTTTCAGCTTCTGCAGATCAATGTCGACCTTGCCAGTGGACTGAGCGGCGTCGACGTGGAACAGAACGCCCTTGGCGCGGAGCAGTTCGCCGATCGCCGCGATGTCGTTGACGGTGCCGATTTCGTTGTTCACGTGCATCACGGAGACCAGGATGGTGTCTTCGCGCAATGCAGCTTCAATCATGGCCGGAGTGATCAGACCGTCTTCGGTCGGCTCGAGGTAAGTGACCTCGAAACCTTCACGCTCCAGTTGGCGCATGGTGTCGAGGACAGCCTTGTGCTCAATCTTGGAGGTGATCAGGTGCTTGCCCTTGGAGCCGTAGAAATGCGCCGCACCCTTGATTGCCAGGTTGTCGGATTCGGTGGCACCGGAGGTCCAGACGATTTCGCGCGGATCGGCGTTGACCAGATCGGCCACCTGACGACGGGCGTTTTCGACGGACTCTTCAGCCTTCCAGCCGAACACGTGGGAACGGGACGCCGGGTTACCGAAGTTTCCGTCGACCAGCAGGCATTCACTCATTTTTTGCGCAACACGCGGATCAACCGGGGTGGTCGCAGAGTAATCAAGGTAAATCGGCAATTTCATGGACTATCTCCTAAATCAGGGCTGGCGTGCCGCTAGCTCTCTGGCTGTCATTCGACGGCGGACGCTTCAATCTTGTCCAGGCGTGGCGCCTTGCTGTTGCAACGGCGCTGGTCCTGACGCTGGGCTACTTCTTGCACCTCACGGCGAGTCACAAGATCAGCCAAGCTGATACCACTTAGAAATTCGTGAATCTGCAGGCTCAAATCACACCACAGATGATGGGTCAGGCACGTGTCGCCGGAATGGCAATCGCCTTGGCCCTGGCATTTGGTGGCATCGACCGATTCGTTTACCGCATCGATCACCTGGGCGACCTGAATGCCCTGCATGTCGCGGGACAGTTGGTAGCCGCCACCCGGACCGCGAACACTGGAAACCAGGTTGCTGCGGCGCAGCTTGGCGAACAGCTGTTCGAGGTAGGACAGGGAGATGCCTTGGCGCTCGGAGATATCGGCCAGGGACACGGGCCCGTGCTGCGCGTGCAACGCCAGGTCAAGCATGGCGGTCACGGCGTATCGGCCTTTTGTAGTCAGTCGCATGGACAGTTACCACGGAGTTCAGAATGGGGCGAGTATGCAATTCCCGAGTATTTAAGTCAACTTTAAGACCTAGTACTTTAGTCAGGATTACCCGCAAAAGAGCGCGCGCATCATAGCAAAGGCTGGCGGCATGCAGCCAGCGGTACCGCGTTATCGTTCTTCGCGAGCAGGCTCGCCCCCGCACTGGAATGCAATCCCCTGTGGGAGCGAGCCTGCTCGCGAAGGAACCGGCGCGGTTTAGCTGGCCTGACTCTGATCCTTATCCTTCACGCAGGCGAAGTCTTCTTCACGCAGCTCAGGCAGATCTTTCGCACAGTAATTGCTGCCCAGATCCTTCAGCGCACCGCACATCCCCTCCAGACGCCCGTCCACCGCTTGCAGGTGATCGAGCAATTGACCGATGGCGCGCGCCACCGGGTCAGGCATGTCTTCGCTGACGCCGTAGGCATCGAAACCGATCTTCTCGGCCATGGCCTTACGCTTGGCGTCCTGCTCTTCATCGGATTTGACGATGATTCGCCCCGGAATCCCCACAACCGTGGCACCCGGTGGCACCTCTTTAGTCACCACGGCATTGGAACCGACCTTGGCACCGGCGCCGACCGTGAACGGGCCAAGCACCTTGGCGCCCGCACCAACAACCACGCCATCACCCAACGTCGGGTGGCGCTTGCCTTTGTTCCAACTGGTGCCGCCCAGGGTCACACCCTGGTAAATGGTCACGTCATCGCCAATCTCGGCGGTTTCACCGATAACGATGCCCATGCCGTGGTCGATAAAGAAACGACGACCGACCTTGGCCCCCGGATGAATCTCGATCCCGGTCAGCCAGCGACCGAAGTTCGACACCAGCCGCGCCAGCCATTTCAGTTCGTTACGCCAAAGCATGCCAGCCAATCGATGAATCCAGATCGCATGCATGCCGGGGTAGCAGGTCAGGACTTCAAAAGCGTTACGCGCCGCCGGGTCTCGATGAAAAACGCTCTGGATATCTTCACGCAAACGCTCAAACATCATTTAGTCCTTCCGCTTAAGAAGCTCACCACGGGCCGCTTTTTGGGTTTCCGTGAGGATGCCTCGCAAAATATTCATTTCCGCCCGGCTGACCGAGCTGCGTCCGTACAACCGGCGCAGGCGCGCCATCAAGTGCCGGGGTTTTTCCGGATCGAGGAATTCGATGGCGACCAGCGTCTGCTCCAGGTGCTCATAGAATCGCTCCAGCTCATCCATGGTTGCCAGCTCGGCACTTTTCACCGAAGCCACTTCTTCTTTCTCGATCTTGCTCGGCTGACCTTGGGCGGCCAGCCAGGCCATGCGCACTTCATAGCTCAACACCTGCACCGCCGCGCCGAGGTTCAGCGAACTGAACTCAGGGTCGGAGGGGATGTGCACGTGGAAGTGACATCGCTGCAGCTCTTCATTGGTCAGGCCGGAATCTTCACGACCGAACACCAAGGCGATTTCTGCGCCCTGCCCGGCTTCCTCAACCACTTTGGTACCGCATTCGCGCGGATCCAGCAGCGGCCAGGGGATTCGGCGGTCACGCGCGCTGGTGCCGAGCACCAGATTGCAGCCGACCAAGGCGTCTTCCAAAGTGGCGACGACCTGCGCGTTTTCAAGGATGTCACCGGCACCGGAGGCGCGAGCATCGGCCTCGTGGTGCGGAAACAGGCGCGGTTCGACCAGCACCAGTCGCGACAGACCCATGTTTTTCATGGCGCGCGCAGCACCGCCGATGTTGCCGGGGTGGCTGGTATTGACCAGGACGACACGAATGTTCTGCAGCAAGGGAGGCGCTCTCGGACACAGGAAAGGGGGGGCAAATCTTACAGAACAGCCTACCGTTAAGCTATGAAAGCGAACAGCGTCCTTCACCTGAAGAAAAGTTCTGATAGAATGCGCGGCTTTCTTTAACAACCTTAGGTGACACATCCATGCAGCCCATGCTGAATATCGCGCTGCGCGCCGCCCGCAGCGCCAGTGAACTGATCTTCCGCTCCATCGAGCGCCTGGATACCATCAAGGTCGACGAAAAAGACGCCAAGGATTATGTATCCGAGGTCGATCGCGCCGCTGAACAGAAAATCATCGACGCGCTGCGCAAGGCTTACCCAAACCACTCGATCCGCGGTGAAGAGACTGGCCTGCACGCCGGCACCGGCATCGAA
This sequence comes from Pseudomonas sp. AIG, assembly GCF_977020205.1. Taxonomy (NCBI): domain Bacteria; kingdom Pseudomonadati; phylum Pseudomonadota; class Gammaproteobacteria; order Pseudomonadales; family Pseudomonadaceae; genus Pseudomonas; species Pseudomonas sp. AIG. The sequence goes on from NZ_CDROCK010000028.1 coordinate 46,870, forward strand.
GGCGAAGAGTACCTGTGGATCATCGATCCGCTGGACGGCACCACCAACTTCCTGCGTGGCATTCCTCACTTCGCTGTCAGCATCGCCTGCAAATACCGTGGTCGCCTGGAACACGCAGTGGTTCTGGACCCGGTTCGCCAGGAAGAATTCACCGCCAGCCGCGGTCGCGGCGCCCAACTGAACGGTCGTCGTCTGCGCGTCAGCGGTCGCACCAGCCTTGACGGCGCCCTGCTTGGCACGGGCTTCCCGTTCCGTGACGACCAGATGGACAATCTGGAAAACTACCTGGGCATGTTCCGCGCTCTGGTTGGCCAGACTGCCGGCATCCGCCGCGCCGGTTCCGCCAGCCTGGACCTGGCTTATGTGGCTGCCGGTCGTTTCGATGCGTTCTGGGAATCGGGTCTGTCCGAGTGGGACATGGCTGCAGGCGCCCTGCTGATTCAAGAAGCCGGCGGCCTGGTGAGCGACTTCACCGGCGGTCACGACTTCCTTGAAAAAGGCCACATCGTTGCCGGCAACACCAAATGCTTCAAGGCAGTGCTGACGGCGATCCAGCCGCACCTGCCGGCTTCGCTGAAGCGCTAAGCTTTACGCGAAACGAAAAAGCATCCTTCGGGATGCTTTTTTTATGCCTGGAATTCGATCTTCAGATCACCAAAATCTTCATGTGGGAGCGAGCCTGCTCGCGAATGCATTCTGACAATCAACATTGATGCCGGCTGGGACACCGCTTTCGCGAGCAGGCTCCCACAGGAGGGCACGGTGCAGCCAAAAATGGCGGGCACAAAAAAAGCACCCCGCAGGGTGCTTCTTGTTAAAACAGTCGTTCTTTACTGACCCGGCTCATTCTGCGACAGAATCAGCTTGCCTTCCTTGTCGACCGGAATCTGGTTGCCCGGATCGCGATCCATCCGCACCTTGCCTTCCTTGCCATCGAGCGAGTAACGCACGTCGTAACCGACGACCTTGTCGCTGATGTCATTCACGGTGTTACAGCGAGTCTGGGTCGTGGTGTAGGTGTCGCGATTCTGCATGCCTTCCTGCACCTTGTTACCGGCATAACCGCCACCGACTGCACCGGCCACCGTAGCAATCTTCTTGCCGGTGCCGCCGCCGATCTGGTTACCCAGCAAACCTCCCGCTACCGCACCGATTGCAGTGCCGAGAATCTGATGCTGATCCTTGACCGGCGCCTGACGGGTCACGGCTACATCCTTGCACACTTCACGTGGAGTCTTGATCTGTGTTTTAACCGGTTCAACGGCCAATACTTGCGCATACTCAGGGCCGCTTTTAACCAGGCTATAGGTGGCAACAGCACCCCCGGCAGTCACACCGACAGCACCCAATACCGCACCAACCAGCAACGACTTGTTCACATGAACCTCCTGACCATCACATACGGGACGCGCCCGCGCTTCTCCCAGCCTTGGAGCATAAAAAAAGGCGCGAGTTCAACTCGCGCCTTTCTTGGGCTGACAGCCGGGAAAACGATGGCCGTTATGGACGGTCGTCGACTTCCTTCTCGGTGTTTGCCGGAGGAATCAGATCCTCAGTGCTCAGGTTCAGCCAGATCAGCACCACGTTAGCGATGTAGATCGACGAGTAAGTACCCGCCAGAACACCGATGAACAGGGCAATCGAGAAGCCGAACAGGTTGTCGCCACCGAAGAACAGCAGTGCCGCGATCGCCAGCAAGGTGGAGATCGACGTCGCCATGGTCCGCAGCAGGGTCTGGGTGGTCGAGATGTTGATGTTCTCGATCAGCGAAGCCTTGCGCAGAACACGGAAGTTCTCACGAACCCGGTCGAATACCACGATGGTGTCGTTCAGCGAGTAACCGATGATCGCCAGTACCGCCGCCAGCACCGTCAGGTCGAAGGTGATCTGGAAGAACGACAGGATACCGATGGTCACGATCACGTCGTGAATCAGCGAAACGATGGCGCCAACTGCGAACTTCCACTGAAAGCGGAAAGCCAGGTAGATCAGGATACCGCCGAGCGCCAGCAGCATGCCGAGGCCGCCTTGGTCACGCAGCTCTTCACCGACCTGCGGACCAACGAATTCGACACGCTTGACCGTCGCCGGGTTGTCGCCGCCGAGCTTCTGCAGCGCTTCCGCGACCTGATGGCCCAGTTGCGGGTCTTCACCCGGCATGCGTACCAGCAGATCGGTGGTGGCACCGAAACTCTGCACGATGGCTTCGTGGTAACCGGAAGTTACCAGCTCTTCACGCACCTTGGTGACATCGGCCGGACGCTCGTAGGTCAGCTCGATGAGCGTACCGCCGGTGAAGTCCAGGCCCCAGTTCATGCCTTTGTGGACGACGCTGAAAATAGCCAGCAACGTGAGAAACACTGTGACGCCGAACGCGAAGTTGCGAACGCCCATGAAGTTGATTGTACGTAACATGGCAGCCCCTTAAATCCACAACTTCTTGAAGTCACGTCCGCCGAAGATCAGGTTGACCATTGCGCGGGTCACCATGATGGCCGTGAACATCGAGGTAAAGATCCCGAGGGACATGGTCACTGCGAAACCTTTGACCGGGCCGGTGCCCATGGCAAAGAGAATCCCGCCGACCAACAAGGTAGTCAGGTTGGCGTCCAGAATCGCGGTGAATGCCCGGCCGAAGCCTTCGTTGATTGCACGCTGCACGGTCATGCCGGCGGCGATCTCTTCACGAATCCGCGAGAAGATCAGCACGTTGGCGTCGACCGCCATACCCATGGTCAGCACGATACCGGCGATACCCGGCAGGGTCAGCGTTGCACCCAGCAGCGACATCAACGCCAGCAGCAACACCATGTTCACCGCCAGGGCGACGGTGGCGATGATGCCGAAGAAGCGGTAGATGGCGATGATGAACAGCGACACGAACAGCATGCCCCACAGCGACGCATCGATACCTTTGGTGATGTTGTCAGCACCCAGGCTCGGGCCGATTGTGCGCTCTTCAGCGAAGTACATCGGTGCGGCCAGACCACCGGCACGCAGCAGCAGCGCCAGTTCGGACGATTCGCCCTGACCGTTCAGGCCAGTGATACGGAACTGAGCACCCAGCGGCGACTGAATGGTCGCCAGGCTGATGATCTTCTTCTCTTCCTTGAACGTTTGCACCGCAACGTCTTTCTCGACGCCATCCACCATTTGTTTGGTGTAAGTGGTGATCGGACGCTGCTCGATGAAGATCACCGCCATGCTGCGACCGACGTTCGAACGGGTCGCGCGGCTCATCAGCTCGCCGCCGTGACCATCCAGACGGATGTTCACTTCAGGTGTGCCGTGCTCGCCGAAACCGGCCTTGGCGTCAGTAACCTGGTCACCGGTGATGATCAGACCACGTTCGATCTGTGCTGGCGGACGCTTGCCTTCACGGAACTCGAAGGTTTCCGAAGTGGCTTTCGAAGCACCCGGCTCGGCAGCCAGACGGAACTCAAGGTTGGCCGTCTTGCCGAGAATACGCTTGGCTTCGGCAGTGTCCTGCACGCCCGGCAGCTCAACCACGATGCGGTTGGCGCCCTGACGCTGAACGATCGGTTCGGCAACACCCAGCTCGTTGACGCGGTTACGTACCGTGGTCAAGTTCTGCTTGATGGAGTATTCACGGATTTCCGCCAGCTTGGCCGGGGTCATCGCCAGACGCAGCACCGGTTGACCGTTGAGGTCGGCCGGAACAATGTCGAAATCGTTGAAGTTCTTGCGGATCAGTGCACGGGCCTGTTCGCGGGAGTCTTCATCGCTGAAGCCCAACTGAATGGCACCGCCGAGTTGCGGCAGGCTGCGATAACGCAGTTTTTCTTTGCGCAGCAGGCTCTTGACGTCGCCTTCGTAGACTTTCAGGCGTGCATCGAGGGCTTTATCCATGTCCACTTCCAGCAGGAAGTGCACACCACCGGACAAGTCCAGACCCAGCTTCATCGGGTGCGCGCCCAGATTGCGCAGCCATTGCGGGGTGGTCTGTGCCAGGTTCAGCGCGACAACGTAGTCATCACCCAATGCCTTGCGCACAACGTCTTTGGCCGGCAGCTGGTCTTCAGCCTTGCTCAGGCGAATCAGACCGCCCTTGCCGTTGGCGGCCAGCGTGGCTGCCTTGACGTTGATCCCGGACTCTTTGAGCGCGGTGCTTACGCGATCCAGATCGGCCTGATTGACCTGCAGGGCCGTGCTGGCGCCGCTGATCTGAATGGCCGGGTCATCGGGGTATAGATTCGGAGCGGAATAAATCAGACCGATCGCCAGCACCGCCAGGATCAGAATGTATTTCCACAGAGGATATTTGTTCAGCATCACGCCGCCCGTTATGAACGCGGGGCGCCTTGCGCGCCCCGTCGATTGAGTAGAAGTTGTTGCTTCAGATCGCTTTCAGCGTGCCTTTTGGCAGCGTGGCGGCGATGGCGCCCTTCTGGAACTTCATTTCCACGGTGTCGGAAACTTCCAGAACCACGAAGTCATCGGCCACTTTGGTGATCTTGCCGGCGATACCGCCGGTGGTCACAACTTCGTCACCTTTCGCAAGGCTGCTCAGCAGGTTCTTCTGCTCTTTGGCGCGCTTGGCCTGTGGACGCCAGATCATCAGGTAGAAGATGACCAGGAAGCCGACCAGGAAAATCCACTCGAAACCGCCGCCCATTGGGCCGGCAGCAGCCGGTGCAGCCGCGTCAGCCATGGCGTTAGAGATAAAAAAGCTCATTTAGCACTCCAGTTGCAAATGTTGAATCTTGGGGTCAGAAAACTCAGTCCAAAGGCGGAACGGGGAGCCCGCGTTTGGCGTAGAAGGCATCGACAAAGGCGGCCAATGTACCCTGTTGAATAGCCTCGCGCAAACCAGCCATCAGCACCTGATAATGGCGCAAGTTGTGGATGGTATTGAGCATGCTTCCCAGCATTTCGCCGCACTTGTCCAGGTGATGCAGATAAGCGCGGGAGAAGTTCTGGCAGGTATAGCAATCGCAGGTCGGATCCAGCGGCGATTCATCATGGCGATGGAACGCGTTACGGATCTTCAGCACGCCGGTATCAATGAACAGATGCCCATTGCGGGCATTACGGGTTGGCATCACGCAATCGAACATGTCCACACCGCGGCGCACACCCTCAACCAGATCTTCCGGTTTGCCAACGCCCATAAGGTAACGAGGTTTGTCAGCCGGCATCATGCCCGGCAGATAATCCAGCACTTTGATCATTTCGTGCTTCGGCTCGCCGACCGACAGACCGCCAATGGCCAGGCCATCGAAACCGATCTTGTCGAGGCCTTCGAGCGAGCGCATGCGCAGATCCTGGTGCATGCCGCCCTGCACGATGCCGAACAGTGCCGCGGTGTTTTCACCGTGAGCATTTTTCGAGCGCTGCGCCCAGCGCAGCGACAGTTCCATGGAAATCCGCGCGACATCTTCATCAGCCGGGTACGGCGTGCATTCGTCGAAAATCATCACGATGTCGGAGCCGAGATCGCGCTGCACCTGCATCGACTCTTCCGGGCCCATGAACACTTTGGCGCCGTCGACCGGGGAGGCGAAGGTCACGCCCTCCTCCTTGATCTTGCGCATCGCGCCGAGGCTGAACACCTGGAAGCCACCGGAGTCGGTGAGGATCGGGCCTTTCCACTGCATGAAATCGTGCAGGTCGCCGTGTTCCTTGATCACTTGGGTGCCAGGGCGCAGCCACAGGTGAAAGGTGTTGCCGAGAATGATTTCTGCGCCAGTGGCAACAATGTCACGCGGCAACATGCCCTTGACCGTGCCGTAGGTGCCCACCGGCATGAACGCCGGGGTCTCGACGGTGCCACGCGGGAAGGTCAGGCGACCACGCCGGGCCTTGCCATCGGTGGCCAGAAGTTCAAAGGACATGCGACATTCGCGACTCATTCTGTTTCCTCTGGGCCGGTTTCTTTAGGGGCAGTAGGTGCGGGGTTACGGGTGATGAACATTGCATCACCGTAGCTGAAAAAGCGGTAACCGTTGTCGACGGCAGCCTTGTAGGCAGCCATGGTCTCGGGATAACCGGCAAATGCCGAAACCAGCATCAACAGCGTCGATTCCGGCAAATGGAAATTGGTCACCAGGGCATCGACCACATGGAACGGTCGGCCCGGGAAGATAAAGATATCGGTGTCGCCACTGAACGGCTTGAGCACGCCATCACGCGCGGCGCTTTCCAGCGAACGCACGCTGGTGGTGCCGACCGCAATCACCCGACCACCGCGCGCATGGCACGCTGCGACCGCATCGACCACGTCCTGGCCAACTTCCAGCCATTCGGTGTGCATGTGGTGATCTTCAAGCTTCTCGACGCGCACTGGTTGAAAGGTCCCCGCGCCCACGTGCAACGTGACGAACGCGGTCTCGACGCCCTTGGCGGCAATCGCTTCCATCAGCGACTGATCGAAATGCAGCCCCGCTGTCGGCGCCGCCACCGCACCGAGTTTCTCGGCGTACACGGTCTGATAACGCTCGCGATCCGAGCCTTCGTCCGGGCGGTCTATATAAGGAGGCAACGGCATGTGCCCGACGCGATCGAGCAGCGGCAACACTTCTTCAGCGAAGCCCAGCTCGAACAACGCATCGTGACGCGCGAGCATTTCGGCTTCGCCACCGCCATCGATAAGAATCTTCGAACCCGGCTTCGGCGACTTGCTGGAACGCACATGGGCCAGCACGCGGTGTGTATCAAGCACCCGTTCAACAAGGATTTCCAGCTTGCCGCCCGAGGCTTTCTGCCCGAACAGCCGCGCCGGAATCACCCGGGTATTGTTGAACACCATCAAATCGCCCGGGCGCAAATGCTCAAGCAAATCAGTGAATTGACGGTGTGCGAGGGCGCCGCTCGGCCCGTCAAGGGTCAGCAGGCGACTACCGCGACGCTCGGCCAAAGGGTGGCGAGCGATCAGCGAATCAGGGAGCTCGAAAGTAAAGTCAGCAACGCGCATGATGGGGTTCGTCTAGCAGGGCCGGAAAGTCTAGCGGAAATATCGAAAATTCTCTATGTACCTGATTGACCGACGGTAATCTCATCTCTATACTTCGCCGCCATTGAGCCCTGATGGCGGAATTGGTAGACGCGGCGGATTCAAAATCCGTTTTCGAAAGGAGTGGGAGTTCGAGTCTCCCTCGGGGCACCAAAATTAAGAAAGGTCTTGCTTAGCAAGGCCTTTTTTTTCGTCTGCTCGAAAGTGGCTGCTGTTGTAGGAGCTGCCGAAGGCTGCGATCTTTTGATTCACCGCTTCTTGGTTAACCGAAACCCCAAGGACCCACCCATGGAAACGTCACTGGAAACAGTCGCCCTGTTCTCCCTCAAACTCGCTTACGAGGAAGAAGGCCTGAGCCCGATTTTGCGGGACGACATGGTCATGGGTGATTACCAGAAAGACATTTTCGAACTGTTGGTGCGGCGCGGGGATGTCGAGACCATTCAGTTCAAGATGAACGAATGCCTCGGTCTGGCGATGGACGCTTTGGGCGGCGTCGAGAAACCGCTGGGGCGCGAGTTGCACAAGTTGTCCGCGGATTTCAGCGAGGCGCGTTCGCTGGAGCAGCTGGATCAGCCGCTCCTCGCGCTCAAGGGTTACTTGAAAGACATCTTGTAATGGGCTTTGCCGTTACAGCAGATGCTTCGAGATGTACTTGGAAATCTCCACCATCGAGGTCTTCCCGGTGAATTCGAACTTCACTTTCCCCAGTGACGAGAAGTAAATCTCCAGCTCCGAATCCAGATCGAACGTGCCCGAGGTTTCCACGGAGTAGGCGACGATGTTCTTGTATGGCAAGGAGGTGAAATCCTTCTTGCTGCCGGTAATGCCCTGAACGTTGACCGCGATGATGCGTTTGTTGGTAAACACCACGCCATCACGCATGGCTTTGTAAGAGTCGATCACTTCCTCACCGTCCAGCAATAGCGCGCTTACGCGTTCGGCGTACTCATCGTTCTGCTTGAGTTTGAAAAAGCCTTTGTTGTTGAAGTCGATCATCTGTCCATCCTCATATTCAAGAAAACATCCCGGTATTTCTTTGGTTCAACGACGGGCTTTCAGCACGCGGATATCGGTTGGGAACCCGTCGGCACCAACAAGTTTTTTCCAGCCCAGATACTGAAACTCGCCCTTCTCATCAATGTAATCGCCCTTCTCCACTGATCGGCCGCCAACCACCGCCACGCGTTTCACTTCGCCACAGCCGCCGTCAGAAGGCCGAACCGTATAAATCACATACGGTTTCACATATTGCGTGGCGCGGAAGTATTGGCCGCAGATTTCGTCGACAGTGATCAACATGGTTTTCAGGCGTGCTTCGCCGTCGGTGTCTTCGTGCAGTTTCAGGAAGGAGATGTCGCCGACGTCGCTGTAGCCGAGGGCGCGGGCGCGTTGGTATTCGGGGGAGTTCTGGTGGGCGATGCGGCCTTCCTCCGCAGCACCTTGCATTTTTGCGGCGAACTCGGCTTTGCCTTGGGCGATCATCGCTTCTGCCTGGCCCGCGAAGTTTTCGCATTGTGCAAATTCCTGGGAGCCGAGGTGATAGGGCGTCAGGTTCGAGCGGTGTTCGTTCATGGTCCGCAGGTTGCTTTCCAATGCAAACATCACGTCGTAGGCCGTGGTGCGGCCACTCTGCACGTCGGCCATTTTTTCCTGCACGCTCTGGCAGTTGCCGGCGTAGTACTTCCAGCTGTTTTCCGGATGTTCTTGCACGGCGGCGAATGCCGGAGTCATTGCAACGGCGAGTGTGATTGCGCCGAACAGGCGTATAGCGCGCAGGCTGACAGGCATAGGTAATCCATTACGGGGATAGGGCAGTGGCGCGACGCTACTATTTTGCTATCTTGCCGTCCACTGCCAGTAACGAGGTTGCCAGCGCCTCAATGGAGTCAATTTTCAGAGGGAGAAACACCTTGATGGCCGTGTTGTACTTTTTCGTCTGGGCAGCTGTTTGGGCTTGGGTCGTGCAAACCCGTGGTGCCTGGAACCTGATCCTCGCCAACCTGGCGGGTGCCGCCAGCGGCTTCATCGTGGCAATGATTTTTTCGGTGATCTGTTCGGGCCTTTTCCCGGCGCACGTGCCTCCCTCACCTGAAAACCTGGCCAGTAGCGTGCTGCAAGTGATCACCACGTTCGGCGTGCTGGCGGGCGTCTGGATGTGGCTGGTCAGGCGTCCTCAGCCCGAGCATCCACTGGCCCGCCAACTGTTCGCCGGCATCTGTGGATTGGCTGCGGGTGTGACGACGCTGGTATTTTTCGCGCTCAACTTTCACTGAGCAGCGCTCTCGTCACTGGTATTACACGCCTGTTTTGTTATCTTGCCGCCCATCGTCAGCGTTCACTGTGGGCGTGCGTTGATTTCAGGTTTTGAAGGTTAAAGGAAAGGATCAAATGGAGTTTCTGCGTTTTCTGGCGATTGTTGCGGTTTGGGGGTTCATGTGGCGCTGGGTGGTGCAGAACCGCGGCAGCTGGAATATTGTCTACGGCAACATCGTTGGCGCAGCGGGCGGCTTCATTGTGGCGATGGTGGTGCTGTCGATCACGTTGTCGTTGTTCCCCTCGTCGCATGACTACGAAGCGCCGCAGGCCGAAAACACGCAAGTCACCGAGCCGAGCTCTTTATTGCCTGAAGCCGAGGCAGTAACACCCGCCGCTGAGCTGAAGGATGCGCCGGCTTTTGCTGCCATCGAGCCGGACGACAAGCCCTCTCCCGCCGACTCCGCACTGTTGCCGAATTACGCCAGCCGGGCGCCGAAATCGATCGGGTTACAGACCGTGCTGGATCAAAGCGACTATGACGGTCGCATGGCCCTGGCAGCGCTGAACAAGAAATTGCGCGGCGACGCCCAGGCCGACAAGTCGATGATCGCGTATGTCATGTGCAGCCCGTTTGTGACCAGTACGTTGCGCTTTCCCGCGTCGGCGCGTTTCGCTGACAGCAAAGCGCTGGTCAGCCACCGCTTCAAGGATCAGGTCTACACCTTCAACAACACCGTCACCGCGCGCAACATGAACGGCGACGATGTCACCTACCGTTTCGATTGCTCCGTGCAAGAGCAGCCGCGAGTTGACGCGATGCCTGCGCAATGGCGTTTGTTGGCGCTGAAACTGCAAAAAGCCGACTCTTAAGGCTGATTTAAGGGATCAAGGCGCCGGCTGCGCTATCATCGCCGGCCTGTGCGCCTTGAGCTTTGCCCTTCGATGTCTCCGACACCTGTTGACCTGATCCCGCTGCCTCCCGTCCTGGCCGGCCCGCTGCTGCGACGGCTGGAGCCTACGCGCGTGGTCATGTGGGTAGTTGGTACGCGGCCACTTTCGCTGACCTTGCGCCTGCAAGGTGTAGGAGACATTCCTCTCGACGTAGAGAAATGCAACGTCATCCCGGTAGGCCGTCAGGCGTTTGTTCATCTCATCGATGTTTCTCTCGACAGCACCCTGCCCTGCGATACGCGGATCGACTATGACCTGTTGATCGACAACGCTGAGGGTATCGCCGACTGGGCGCCGCACCTACTGTACGGCGATGCAACCAGCCCGAACTTCGTCCTGCGCTCACGGATCGATCAACTCCTGCATGGCTCCTGCCGCAAACCGCATCACCCGGCGGCGGATGGCTTGCTGTGCGTCGACCAATTGCTGGCAACGGAAACCGATCCGCAACAACGCCCGGCCCTGTTGATGATGAGCGGTGATCAGGTCTACGCCGACGATGTGGCTGGCCCGATGCTGCGGGCGATTCATGCCTTGATCGAACGTCTCGGCCTGTTCGACGAACACCTCGAAGGCGCCGTGGTCAGCGACAGCGCCAGGCTCTACGAACACCCGGCCAGTTACTACCACCGTGCGGATTTGTTACCGGCACTGGAGAGCAACGAGACATTGCGCGAGCGATTTTTCGGCGGTGCGCGTAAGCCGATTTTCACCAGCAGCAGCGCTGACAATCACTTGGTGACGTTCGCCGAAGTCATGGCGATGTACCTGCTGGTGTGGTCGCCGACCGCCTGGACGCTGATCGTTCCGCAAGCCCCCGAACTGACGCCAGAACGCCTCAAGCGCTATACCCTCGAACAGACTCGCATCGATGCCTTCAAGGCTGGATTGGGCAAGGTCGCCCGCGCGCTGGCGCATCTGCCGAGCCTGATGATTTTCGACGATCACGACATCACCGATGACTGGAACCTGTCTGCGCAATGGGAGGAAACGGCCTACGGCCATCCGTTCTCCAAACGCATCATCGGCAACGCACTGATCGCCTATATGCTGTGTCAGGGCTGGGGCAACAATCCCGATGCGTTCAAGGATGTGCTGGCAAAAACCCTGGGGCTGAGCGCCAGTGGCAATGACCAGTATCTCGACAGCCCGGTGCAGGACGACCTGATCGATGACCTGCTGCGCTTTCAGCATTGGCATTTTGTACTACCAACCAGCCCGGCGCTGGTGGTCATCGACACCCGTACCCGTCGCTGGCGCAGTGAAATGGCGCTCAAGCAGCCCTCGGGCCTGCTCGATTGGGAGGCGCTGAGCGAACTGCAACAGGAACTGCTCGATCATCCGTCAGCGATCATCGTTTCCCCGGCGCCGATCTTCGGCGTGAAGCTTATTGAAACGGTGCAGAAAGTCTTCAGTTGGTGTGGTTACCCGCTGCTGGTCGACGCGGAAAACTGGATGGCCCATCGCGGTGCTGCGCAGGTGATCCTGAACATTTTCCGCCACTCGCGAACACCGGGTAACTACGTGGTTCTGTCAGGCGACGTGCATTATTCCTTCGTCTACGAAGTACTTATCCGACACCGCAAGGCCGGTCCACGAATCTGGCAGATCACCAGCAGCGGCATTAAAAACGAGTTTCCGAAAACCCTGCTGGAATGGTTCGACCGCCTCAACCGCTGGCTCTACTCGCCACGCTCCCCGCTGAACTGGTTCACCAAACGCCGCCGCATGCGCATCGTGCCGTATACGCCAGAACATGCTGAGGCAGGTGAACGATTGTGGAACTCGGCAGGGATCGGTCAGGTGTTTTTCAATGAACAGGGGCAGCCGCGCGAGATCATTCAGCACAATTCCAATGGCGCGGCGAAGACACGGATGCTGGCGCCGGATCTGGCGGATTATCCGGACTAGCCATAGTTTTTTCCTACACCGGGAATGCCGAATGCCGACAACGCGGCGGTTTCTCGCTGCCCGAGGCAGTGGACAAGGATTACAGCCTTCTCAGAAACGTCTCCAGAGTTCTTAAGTGATACTGAGCGTGCTCGCAGCAAGCCTTCTGCGAAACAACCACTGATAGGTATCACCTTGTCATCATGTACTCATTTCTGTACGTTCTTTGCTAATAGCGAGGACTACTTCATGCAAACCATCAACTACACCACCGCCCGTGCGCATTTGGCCGAAACAATGGACCGCGTTAACGAGGACCGTGCTCCCCTTCTGGTCACACGCCAAAAAGGTGAGCCCGTCGTGATGATGTCTCTGGCTGAGTACAACGCACTCGAAGAAACAGCCTACCTACTGCGCTCTCCCGCCAATGCCGAGCGGTTGATCAAATCGATTGGCGAAATGCGTGCCGGCAAAGCCAAAGTGAGGCAATTGATCGAAGAATGAAAATCGAGTTCACGCCATCAGGTTGGGAAGACTATTTGTGGTTTCAACAGAACGATAAGGCCGGACTCAAACGTATCAATCTGTTGATCAAAGCAATCCAGCGCAAACCGTTTGAAGGTATCGGCAAACCTGAGCCGCTCAAACACAACATGAGCGGCTTTTGGTCCAGACGAGTATCGGGTGAGCATCGTTTGGTCTACAGCATTGAAGGTGGTGAGATTTGCGTTATTAGCTGCAAATATCACTACTGATGATGTGCCCCACACCTCGGACAATCATCTCCACCTCCCGCTCATCAATCGTCAGCGGTGGCAGCAGCCGTATCGTCTTGCCACGCGTGACGTTGATCAGCAGCCCGTGATCCCGCGCCGCGATCAGCGTTAGATCACGCACCGGTTGTTTCAGCTCGATACCGATCATCAAGCCCTGCCCACGAATCGCCAGCACATTGGGATTGTCCGCCAGCTCTGCACGCAGACGAGTCAACAGCCGCTCCCCCTGAATCCGGGCGTTTTCCAGCAGGCCCTGCTCTTCGATGATATCCAGCACCGTGCAACCGACCCGGCACGCGAGTGGATTGCCGCCGAAGGTGCTGCCATGACTGCCGGGTGTGAACAGATCCGCTGCCCTGCCCCGGGCCAGGCACGCGCCGATCGGCACGCCATTGCCCAGTCCTTTTGCCAGGGTCATGACGTCCGGGACGATGCCTTCATGTTGGAACGCAAACCAGCGGCCAGTGCGGCCAATACCCGTCTGGATCTCATCGAGCATCAGTAGCCACGTATGGCGATCGCACAATTCACGCAGGCCCTTCAGATAACCGGGCGGCGCCAGTTGCACGCCACTTTCGCCCTGGATGGGCTCAACCAGAATCGCCACGATGCGCTCGCCGTGCTTTTGCTGCACCTGCTCCAGCGCCGCGAGATCACCGAACGGCACTTTGAGGAAATCCCCCGGCAATTCGTTGAAACCCAGACGCACCGCCGGACCATCGCTGGCCGACAAGGTACCGAGTGTGCGGCCGTGGAACGCGTTGGCCATGACCACCACCAACGGCTGTTCGATGCCCTTGCGCCAGCCGTACAAACGCGCAAGTTTCAGCGCTGTTTCATTGGCCTCGGCGCCAGAATTATTGAAGAACGCACGCTCCATCCCCGACAGCTCAGTCAGCCGTTTGGCCAGTTGTTGCTGCCAGTCGATGCTGTACAGATTGGACGTGTGCAACAGTAACCCCGCCTGCTCGCTGATCGCCGAAACGATTCGAGGGTGCGAGTGACCGACATTAGTCACCGCCACGCCGGCAACCGCATCCAGATACTCGCGACCGGCCTGATCCCACAGGCGAGTGCCGAGGCCTTTGGTGAAGCTCAGGGCCAGCGGTTGGTAGGTGTTCATCAGGGCGGCGGTCATGACTTCAAACTCCAGTGAAGGTCGGTGTGCTGGCAGTATGGTTAGCCACCGAAACTGGATAAACTCGGAAAAACTTCATTCATTTAAAAGCAGGACTTGATAATGGACCTGTTCCAGTCGATGAGCGTGTACGTCAAAGTCATCGAAGCCGGAAGCATGACGGCGGCCGCGTTGCAGTGCGACATGTCGACCACCATGGTTGGCAATCACCTGCGCGCGCTGGAGCAGCGGCTCGGTGTGCAACTGTTGCAGCGCACGACTCGACGGCAGCGTCTTACCGAATTCGGCAGCGTTTACTACCAGCGGTGCCTGGATGTCTTGGGACTGGTGGCCGACTCCGAACGTCTGGCGGAACAAGCACTCGATGAGCCGCGTGGCCTGCTGCGCATTACCGCGCCGCTGACCTTTGGCGTAGAACGCCTGGCGCCGGCGCTCAGCGAATTTTCCTTGCAGTATCCACAAGTCAAAATGGATGTGGTGCTGACCAACAGCCGCCCAGACTTGCTGGAAAGCGGCCTCGACGTAGCGTTTCGGCTGGGTCATTTCGAAGAATCAAACCTTATCGCCCGCCCCCTGATCGATTACACACTGACCGTCTGCGCCTCCCCGCAATACGTGGCGCGTCGCGGCATGCCGCAAACCCCTGAAGACCTGCAGCAACACGACTGCCTGTCGTTCGCCTACCCTGCTGGCGACGATTGGCAATCGGTGGAAAAACGCTGGCGCCTCAGCGGCCCGGAGGGAGAAATTCTCGTCGACGTCAGCGGGCCGATGCTGATGAACACTTCCGCCGGATTGCATCAGGCCGCGCGCACCGGCATGGGCATCGTGATGCTGCCCGATGCACTGGTGGAACAGGATCTGCGCGATGGCAAACTGGTGACCGTCGTTCCCGACTATCAACCTCCAAGCCGTCCCTTGCATTTGCTGTACGCCCCGGATCGCTATCGCTTGCCGAAGTTGCGCCGCTTCGTCGAGTTTGCGATGCAGACGTGGGGCAGATCCTGATGGCGAACAACTGCTGACAAGGAGTCGAACCATTTATGAACATAAACCTGACCGTACGCGACCTGCAGCCTGACGAAGTGGAGTTGGTGAGACTGTTCCTCGGCCAAAACGACTGGGGTCACCGCACCGGCCACAGCGAACACTTCGCGCAACTTATCAAGCACTCTCAACGCACGGCAGTTGCCCTGCACGGCACCCGGATCGTCGGCTTCGCCCGGGGCATCAGCGATGGTTTGTCCAACGGTTACCTGTCGATGGTCGTGGTCGACGGCCAGCATCGGCGCTCAGGCATTGGTCGCAGACTGGTTGAGCATGTCATGGGCGATAGCCCCGACATCACCTGGGTACTGCGCGCTGGACGCGAAGGCGCCGAAGCCTTTTTTGCCCGCCTGGGTTTTGAAATGTCAGTGATCGCCATGGAGCGACCTCGATTGAAATAGCAGGCATGCGCTCTGGCAACGGCTATGATCAGCTTCTCTTTCCAGCACGGATGCTGTGCGATGCTCGTCACTCTTCAAAATACTCCCTTGTGGGTTTATGTGGTTTTTCTGGTTCTGGTGTATTTCGGCCTCAAGGCCCGCAAACCCCAACGTGAAAGCCGGTTTTCCCTGCTGTCGACCCCGCTGGTGTTGTTGGGCTGGTCGCTGTTGTCGTTGAACCTGACGGATGATTCAGGCTTGAGCCTCAGCGGCTGGCTCATTGCTGTGTTACTGGGCGCTCTGTCGGCATGGCTGATTTTCCCCAACAAGGGGATAAATCTTGATGATCCGGAAACCGGGTTGATCGTGCCGGGCACTTGGAAAGCGCTGACTGTGCTCCTGCTTTTTTTTGCAGTGAACTACTACTTCGGCTATCAGGATGACGTGCACCCCGAGCGCGCTGCCGCCCCGGATATGGTGTTGCTCAAAGCCGCAGCATCAGGCTTTATCAGTGGTCTGATTTGCGCTCGCTCACTGAAATATTACCGTTTGCTGCGCACCCTTCAGGCTCAACGCCCTCCATTGGGCGCCCAATGATTCAGGCGCCGTTTTTCACCAACACCGGTTTTTCCTGATAGCGCTGGGCAAACACCTGCTTCAGATTCGCCACCTTCGGCATGTCGTTGATCACGATGTAGGGATAGCTCGGGTGCTCGGTCAGGAAATCCTGGTGGTAGTCCTCTGCCGGATAGAAACCGTTGAAGCTTTCCAGTTTGGTGACGATGGGTTTGCTGTAGGCATGAGCCGCCTCCAGTTGGGCGATGTAGGCCTGCGCGACCTTCTGCTGATCGGCGTTGACCGGGAACAGTGCCGAGCGATATTGCGTGCCGCTGTCCGGGCCCTGGCGATTGAGCTCAGTTGGGTTGTGCGCTACCGAAAAGTAGATCTGCAACAGGCTGCCATAGCTCACCTGAGTCGGATCGAAGGTGACCTGAACTGACTCGGCGTGGCCGGTATCGCCTTCGCTGACACGCTCATATTCCGCCGTGTTGGCCGCGCCGCCGGCGTAACCCGAGACGGCTTTCTGCACGCCTTTGACGTGCTGGAAAACACCCTGCACACCCCAGAAGCAACCACCGGCGAACACTGCGGTTTCGCTGTGCGCCTGGGTCACCTCATCAAGAGTTGGTGGCGGAATCAGCACAGCATCCTCGCCCCCAAAGGAGAACGCCGAAACCGGTCCAATCAGGCCTGCTACCGCGA
Source organism: Pseudomonas sp. AIG (assembly GCF_977020205.1). Lineage (NCBI taxonomy): Bacteria > Pseudomonadati > Pseudomonadota > Gammaproteobacteria > Pseudomonadales > Pseudomonadaceae > Pseudomonas > Pseudomonas sp. AIG. The sequence goes on from NZ_CDROCK010000028.1 coordinate 63,547, forward strand.
CTCCCAACAACATACGACGCCATGTGATTTTCATTTCAATGACTCCTGATCAACCGAAGGTAAAGGCGTAGGCCGATACGCCCGGGTCGAGAAATTCGATGGTGAAGGTTCGGTCCTGCACGCCGTTGTTTTGCCGCACCAACTGATACAGGCGTTGTTCGGTCACATGGCCCGTGCCGTCAGGTGCGACATCGATGCCATGGGCATCGCCCGGAACCTGGCCATCGATCATCACCTTGAAGCGCACGGGTTTGCCGTCCGCTGCCGGGCCGAGCACCAAATGCAAGTCGCGGGCATGGAAGCGATAAACGATGCGACTGGCCGGCGCACTGGCCGTGGCGCGCTCGGCACCCACCGACCATTGGCCGCCGAGGCTCCAGTCATTGAGTGCCAGTTTGTCCGGCGGGTTGTAGGCCGCGACCTTGTCAGGCACGAGGCTGGTTTCCGGTACGAAGTGTTCCGCACGCTGGTAGCCGACGTAGGTTTCCGGCGACTGCACTTCGTTCATGTCCGGCGCCAGTTGCACGCCCTTGGCGTCAGCATTGATCAAGCCATCCGCCACGGTTTTCGCACCCGCCTCACGCAGCAACTGTTGTATGACGCGTTCAGACTCCGCGTAGTCCCCTTCGCCAAAATGGTGGTAACGAATACGTCCCTGAGCGTCGGCAAAGTAATGTGCTGGCCAATATTCGTTGTTGAAAGCACGCCAGATCTTGTAGTCATTATCGACGGCTACCGGGTAGTTGATGCCCAGTTCCTTCATGGCTTTGGTGACATTGCTCACATCACGTTCGAAGGCGAACTCCGGTGCGTGCACACCGATCACCACCAGGCCCTGATCGCGATATTTCTCGGCCCAGGCTTTGACGTAAGGCAGGGTGCGCAGACAGTTGATGCAGGAGTAGGTCCAGAAATCCACCAGTACCACTTTGCCCTTCAATGCCTGGGCGTCCAGAGGCGGCGAATTGAGCCATTGCACCGCACCCTCAAGCGGCGGCAACTGCCCCTCTACCGGCAGCGCGCCCGGCCCTTTGGCCGCCATTTTCATCGCACCGCCGGCGGCCATCATGCTGCCGTTCGCAGCGCCTTCCTCGGCAGGAATCTGCGCCATCGTCGTGCCGTTGGCGTTAGCAGATCTACCCGATAGCTTGCCGACCAGTGCCTGCTCCAGACCACCGGTGGACGCCGTCGATAGCCGTGCGAGAACCCCGGTATCGAGCCCCAGCGAAATGGCCGCGACGCCGGCCAACATCAATACACCCAGACCCCGACGGATCCACTCACCGGTGCCGATCGAGCGCTTCATCAGGGCAAAAACCTTACCGCCCAACAGCAGCGCCGCGGCCAGCGAGGTCGCGGCACCCGCCGCGTAGGCGAGCAATAACAGCGTGGTGGCGATACTTGCCCCTTGCAGCGCGGCACCGGTCAGAATCAGCCCCAAAATCGGTCCGGCGCACGGTGCCCACAGCAGTCCCGTGGCGACCCCGATCAGAAACGAAGCGCCGGGACGCGGGCGATTGTCCTGCCCGGCGGCCTCCGACAGACGACTGCCGGCCGAGACCAGCGGCCGGGTCAGACGCTCGGCCACACGCGGCAGCAGCAAGGTCAGCCCGAACAGGGCAACGAACAGCAACGCGAGCCAGCGCCCGTACTGATTGACTTGCACCACCCAACCGCCGCCCACCGCCGCCAACGAGGCGACGAGCGCAAAGGTCACCGCCATCCCCGCCAGCAGCGGCAAGCCACTCTTGATAAACGGCTGCCCGGTGCGAGCGAAGACAAAAGGCAGAACCGGCAGGATGCACGGGCTGACGATCGTCAGCACACCACCGAGATAAGCGAGAACCAAGAGCCACATAAATTCGTCCTGTGTGAAGTGAAGATCGCGAGCGGGTCATGACTCAAGCCGCCACGGCTTGGAAGGTCATCGCCAGGCCGTTCATGCAATAACGCAGACCGGTGGGCTTGGGACCGTCATCGAAAACATGGCCCAGATGACCGCCGCAGCGGCGACAGTGAACTTCGTCGCGGGACATGCCGAACGAACGGTCCTGACGCGTCGCTACCGCGTGTTCCAGCGGCGCCCAGAAACTCGGCCAACCGGTACGGCTGTCGAATTTGGTCGCGGATGAAAACAGCGCCAGATCGCAGCCGGCACAGGCAAACGTGCCAGTGCGATGTTCGTTGTTGAGCGCGCTGGTATAGGCCCGTTCGGTGCCTTCCTCACGCAGGATCTGGTACTGCTCGTCGCTCAGGATCGAGTGCCATTCACTGTCGCTGTGAATCACTTCGAACGCCTCGTCCGCGTGTGCCTCGCCGATCACTGCCGTGGCAGTCGACAATTTTGGCAATACACCCGCCACCAGGGCTGCAACCCCCAGCCCGCCGCCCGCTAACAGAATCTGTCGCCGTGAAAACATGGCCGTCTCCAAAAATTCCAGATGCCCTTCATGGAACACAGCCTAGGCTTGGATTGATCGCCAAATCCTCACGGGGAGTTAACGAATTTGTGATAACTCGCCCGGAGGAAAACCCGCACAATGCGCTTATCGCGCCGAAGGATTGAGCTCCATGGAACAGACCAAACGCATCCTCGTGGTGGAGGATGACCAACACATCGCCGACCTGATTTGCCTGCATTTGCGGGATGAACAATTCGAGGTGACACACAGCGCCGACGGCGACGAAGGCATGCGCCTGCTGCAGCAAGGTCACTGGGATGCACTGATCCTCGACCTGATGTTGCCGGGGGTCGACGGTCTGGAAATCTGCCGCCGCGCCCGAGCGATGGCGCGCTACACACCGATTATCATCACCAGCGCGCGCTCCAGTGAATTGCACCGCATTCTGGGCCTGGAACTGGGCGCCGACGATTACCTCGCCAAACCGTTTTCCATGCTCGAACTGGTGGCGCGGGTCAAAGCCTTGTTGCGCCGGGTCGACGCAATGGCGCGTAATCTGAAAATGGACGCCGGCAGCCTGAGCCTCGACGGGCTGAACATTGACCCGATCACCCGTGAGGTCAGTCTCGACGCCAAGCGCCTGGATCTCACGCCAAGGGAGTTCGATCTGTTGTATTTCTTTGCCCGCCAACCGGGCAAAGTGTTCTCGCGCATGGACCTGCTCAACGCCGTCTGGGGTTACAGCCACGATGGTTACGAACACACGGTCAACACCCACATCAATCGCCTGCGGGCGAAGATGCAAAAAGACCCGACCCAGCCCTCTCGCATCCTCACCGTGTGGGGTCGCGGCTATAAATTCGGTACCGAGCAGCCATGAAACTGACCCTGACGCAGCGCCTGTCCGTAGTATTCGCCGTGCTGCTGTTGGTGTGCTGCGGCACATCGGCATGGCTGCAGGTGCGCTCAAGTCACATGCATGAACTGGAAGTGGTGCAAGGCCTGTCGCGAGATCTGGCGCAACATATCGCTCACGACACGGTGCTGATGGACAGCAACGGTTTGATGCCCGGCGCCGTGCGCGAACTGTTCAGCCAGTTGATGCTGGTGAACCCGAGTGTCGAGGTGTATCTGCTCGATACCAAAGGGCGGATCGTCGGAAGTGCTGCGCCCGAAGGACGGATACGCCGCCAGCAAATCGATCTGGCGCCGATTCGGCAACTACTCAACGACGGGCCGTTGCCGATCCTTGGCGATGACCCGCGCAGCGTCGATGGGCGCAAGGTATTCAGCGCCGCGCCATTGCAGGTCAACGGCAAACCTGCCGGCTATCTGTATGTGGTGCTGCTGAGCGAAGCCCATGATCGTTATGCCGAGCGAGGCGCCACCAGTGCCGCGCTCAACACCGCATTGCTGTCGATCGGACTGGTCGCATTGCTGTGCTTGATCGCCGGTCTGACGGCGTTCAATCTGATCACTCGGCCATTGCGGCGACTCACCGAAACCGTCAGCCGCTTCGACATCGATGGCGCGCCGCAACCTCTGCCGATAACGACCGCTGTGGATAAAACCGCTGACCCGGATGAAATCGCCGTGCTCGATGCTGCGTTCCGCCAGATGCAGAACCGACTCGGTGAACAATGGCGCTCGCTGACCCGTCAGGATCAGGAGCGCCGCGAATTGGTGGCGAATATTTCCCACGACTTGCGCACGCCGCTGGCTTCGTTGCACGGATATCTGGAAACCCTGCAACTGAAGGACGCCACGCTGTCGGCCGAGGAACGCCGACGCTATCTCGGCATTGCTCTGGATCAAAGCCGCAAGGTCGGCGGTCTCGCGCAATCACTGCTGGAACTGGTGCGCCTGGAGCATGGTTTTGTACAACCGGTGCTGGAGCGTTTTTCCCTGATCGATCTGGTGCAGGACATCTTTCAGAAATTCGAACTGACGGCGGAGGCGCGGCAGGTCGAACTCAAGGCTCATTTTGTGCCGAACCTGCCAACGGTCTGCGCCGACCTCGGGTTGATCGAACGGGTGCTGACCAATTTGATGGACAATGCTTTACGGCATACACCTCAGGGCGGCGAAATCGAGTTCGATCTGAAACCCCAAGGTGCACAGGTCGACGTGACGGTCAGTGACACCGGCCCCGGCATCGCTCCCGAGTTGCGCGAAGGTTTGTTCCTGCGCCCGTTCAATATCGGTGGCGCACGGCGTGACGGAGGACTGGGTCTGCGTATCGTGCACCGCATCCTGCAATTGCATGGGCGAGACATTCAGTTGCTGGAGGTCAGCGGGCGGGGCGCGACGTTCCGCTTCTCGCTGCCAACGGATCAGCAAACCGCCGAACAGTGGATGATGCGCTCAATGAATTTGCACAGCCCCGGCAAATAGTTGAGACCGCCGGCCCGTTGCTCCGTGACAACGCCGCCCCGCTCCCCTAAATTAGTCGGCCTGAAAAAGCCCTCGGGTTTTCTCATCTCCACTCAAGTTAAAAAGTAGTGAAATTTCAATGTCCGATTTCAACACCGCTGAATCCGTAGTCACCGAATCGTCCAAAGCGGAATACGAAAACTCCATCAATCTTTCACAACCCCTGCCACAAGCCAAAATCATCAGCGAGATGGTCCTGGACGCGTTCCAGTCGACCCGCGAAAGCGACCAGATCCGCGAGTTGCGCGCAGCGATCCGCCAGGCTCACGACAGCTTCGATGACGACAAGGCCTACGAGCTGATGGGCGAACTCAAGGCGCTGAAAGATGCTGAAGCTGCCGACCTCGCTGCCCTCGAAGACCTGAGCAGCAAGTTCTCGATCGGCCGCATTCTGTCCAGCTTCAAGGACGATCCGGCGTTCCAGGAAATCGTTTACGGCCTCGCGCTGAAAGTGCTGAACCAGACCCATCAGGCGATCAGCAATCCGAGCGGCGGCAAGAGCAAGGCTGCGAAGAAGAAAGAAGTCGAAATCTTCACCATCAGCAAAGACGGCATCAGCGTGACCCTGCCGCTGCGCACGCCACGCTCGCGTCTGAACGTTGACCGTGCAGCGCTGGAGTTCCTCGGTTTCACCTTCGTCGGAGAAGGCGAGGAAGCGGAACTGGAAAGTGAAGTCTTCGTTGATAACGCCGGCACCGAGCAGGCGGTAAATCGCAAGAACATCATCACCGCACTGCAACAGCAGACTGCGTTTGATGGTTACAGCATCGCCGCGCAGTAATAGCGCAACCGCTGTATGAAAAAGCCCCGCGCTGAGTGATCAGGCGGGGCTTTTTTTCGGCTGGGGATTGGCGGTGTTGCTTGGATTGTAGCCCCTCACCCCAGCCCTCTCCCCCAGGAGAGGGAGCCGATCGGCGTGCCGTTCAAGATTCGTGCTCGACGCGATATTCCGTTTCGACGCATCTCGCCCAACCACCCCGGTCAGTCCCCTCTCCCTACGGGCGGTCCGACGTTTCGGGAGGGTTAGGGTGAGGGCAACAGCCACCGCCGATCTCAAGCGGAAGGATGCAACGCCACAATCATGTCCACTTCAATCGCTGCGTTCTTCGGCAACTGATACACGCCAACTGTGGTGCGCGTGTGCCGTCCGGCATCGCCGAGCACGTGACTGAACACGTCCGAGGCACCGTTGGCCACTTCGCTCAGGTCAACGAAGTCCGGCGTCGACTTCACGTAAACAGTGACCCGCAACAACGCCTTGATCTTGTCCAGCGAACCCACCGCATCGACGATCAGCGCCAGGCAACGCATTGCACTGATGCTCGCGGCGGCTTGCGCATCCTTGAGGGTCAGCTCCAGTCCGACGCGACCCGGGTACTGAATCTTGCCGTTAGTGCGCGGCACCATACCGCTGATGTACAGCTCATCATGATGACGGATCAGCGGCGCGTAATTGCCGCCGGCGGTGTTCTCACCATAGATGTCGTAGTTCAGCTCTTGGGCCAGGGCAATAAAACGCTCGTCGCAGGTCATCCTCTCAGTCATTTCGCCCAGCCTTATGATCAGTGCATGAAGAACCGCAGGTTAAGACCGATGATTGCCGGAGATTCGATTTGTGGCAGGTCATCGGCATAGTTGGATCCAAATCTAGGTGTTTCACGAAGTGATAGCAACCGACCGCTAAGGCATCCTTCGCCACATTTTCACGGTGAGCCGCCATCTCTGCGACGCCCTGCATTAACTCAGCAAACAGATCGCGCTTTTTCATCCAAACCTGCCCCATTAGAAAATAGCCTCTGGGATCCTAACTAATGAAAAGTTTTCTGAAGGTAGGATATCTCTCTATAAGCAGACAGTCGTTTCCCAAAGACACGCTCAACCTTAAATAGCACCCAACAAAAAACCCCGCACATCTCTCAATGTGCGGGGTTTTTCTTCAAGCCTTTGAGCCTTAAGGCGCGTACGTCAGCAGCAGCTCTGCGGGCACCTTGAAGTCCAGGGACATCATGACGCTCAACGCAGTGATGGTGAAGATCGAGAACACGAACAGCTTGCGTGCCCAGACCGTGTCATCCACCGCTTTGTAGCCGGTCCAGGCCATGTACAACCAGTACATGCCCATGGCCGCGGCGACGGCGAGGTAGCTCATGCCGGCGTAACCGCTGAAGGTAAGCATCAAGGTCGCTACGAGGAACGCCAGGATGTAGAGCAGGATGTGCTTCTTGGCCACTTGAATCCCGCGCTTCACTGGCAGCACCGGAATCGATGCGGCCAGGTAATCGTTGAAGCGGAAGATCGCGATGGCGTAGGAATGCGGCATCTGCCACAGGCTGAACATCACCAGCAACGTCAGCGCGGCCATGTCGAAGCTGTTGGTTACGGCGACGTAACCGATCACTGGCGGCATGGCGCCCGACAGACTGCCCACCAGCGTGCCGTGAACCGACTTGCGCTTGAGGTACAGGCTGTAGAAGCCGACGTAGATGATGAAGCCGATTACCGCGAACAGAGCGGCCAACGGGTTGGCCACCTTGTACAACAACGCAACGCCGAGAACACCAAGGATGGTCGCATAGACCAGGGCCAGTTTCAGGGAGATCAAGCCCTGCACCAGCACCCGGTTCTTGGTGCGTTCCATCTTCAGGTCGATGTCGCGGTCGATGCAGTTGTTGAACACGCAACCGGAGGCAACAACCAGGGATGTACCGATCATGGCAGCCAGAAACACCGCCAGATCCACATGCCCTTTCGAGGCCAGGAAAAACCCGCCTGCCACAGAAAGCACGTTACCGAAAATGATCCCCGGTTTGGTGATTTGGATAAAGTGCTTGAGCGACATCGGGTCTTACCTCACTTCGCCATCATGTAGGTGTGGATGCTGAACATGATCCACAACGACAGGCCAACCAGCAGCAGGATCACGATGGCCGTAAAGACGAACGCGATCACGTTGTTACGCTGAGCCACCGAGCGGTCCAGGTGCAGGAAGTAATACAGGTGAACGATCACCTGGATCACTGCGAACAGCAGAACGATTGCCAGCGTGGTGGCTTTCGGCAGGCTCGGGTACATCACCAGACCGAAAGGAATCACGGTCAGGATCACCGACAGGATGAAGCCAATGGCGTACGACTTTACGCTGCCGTGGCCAGCATCATGGCTGTCATGGGAGTGTGCATTAGCCATTACAGAGTCCCCATCAGGTAAACAACGGTGAATACGCAGATCCACACCACGTCCAGGAAGTGCCAGAACAGGCTCAGGCAGCTCAGACGGGTCTTGTTGGTCGCCGTCAGGCCGTGCTTGTTGACCTGGTACATCATGATGCCCATCCAGATCAGACCCGCAGATACGTGCAGACCGTGGGTACCGACCAGGGTGAAGAACGCGGACAGGAAGCCCGAACGGCTAGGACCGAAGCCCTCGGAGATCAGCAGGTGGAACTCGTTGATCTCCATGGCGATAAAGCCTGCGCCCAGCAGGAAGGTCATGAACAACCAACCCAGAACCTGCTGCTTTTTACCTTTGTACAACGCCAGCATGGCGAAGCCGTAGGTGATCGAACTGAACAACAGCAGAGCGGTTTCGCCCAGCACGTAGGGCAGTTCGAAGATGTCGTGGCCCGCCGGGCCACCCGCTACGTTGTTTACCAGTACTGCGTACACCGCGAAGATCGACGCAAACAGAATGCAGTCGGTCATCAGGTAGAGCCAGAAACCGTATACGGTCATCTCGCCCGAGTCGTGGTGATGGTCATCGTGCCCATGGTCACCATGGGCGTGTCCAACATTGGTCACTAAGTTCGACATGGTTTAAGCCTGTTCCAACGAGGTTTCAACACGGGTGGCACCGGCCGGGATTTTCCCTGCCGCAACCAGACGCTTGTGCTGCTCGGCTTCGATACGCTCGATTGTTTCAACCGGAACCATATAGCCCTGGTCGTCACGTGCAGCGTGGATCACGAAGTAGATGACGGTGCCGGCAAGGCTGGCGATCGCCAACCACCAGATGTGCCAGATCATCGCGAAACCGAAGACGGTCAACAGTGCGCCCATCACCACGCCAGTGGCGGTGTTGTTCGGCATGTGGATCGGCTCGTACTTGGCCGGACGCTGGTACGCAGTACCGTTTTCCTTGGCTTCAGTGAACGGGTCGATGCAGTCAGCCTTAGGCAGCACGGCAAAGTTGTAGAACGGCGGTGGCGACGAGGTCGACCATTCCAGGGTGTGTGCATTCCACGGGTCACCGTGATCGCAAACGTTCTCTGGCTTGTTGCGGTCACGCACACTCACATAGAGCTGGATCAGCTGGCAGGCAATACCCACCGCGATCATCACCGCACCGAACATGGCAACGTACAGATACGGTACCCAATCAGGGTTGGTGGTGGCGTTCAGACGACGGGTCATGCCCATGAAGCCCAGAGCATAGAGCGGCATGAACGCGACGAAGAAGCCCGAGATCCAGAACCAGAACGCTGCTTTACCCCAGCCTTCGTGCAGCTTGAAGCCGAACGCTTTCGGGAAGTAGAAGCCGAAACCGGCGATGTAACCGAATACCGCACCGCCGATGATCACGTTGTGGAAGTGCGCGATCACGAACAGGCTGTTGTGCAGAACGAAGTCAGCACCCGGGATGGCCAGCAGTACGCCAGTCATGCCGCCGATGGCGAAGGTCACCATGAAGCCCAGAGTCCACAGCACCTGGCTGGTGAAGCGCAGACGGCCCTGGTAGATGGTGAACAGCCAGTTAAATAGCTTCACACCCGTCGGGATGGAAATCAGCATCGTCGCCAGACCGAAGAAGGCGTTGACGCTGGCACCCGAACCCATGGTGAAGAAGTGGTGCAGCCAAACCATGAAGCCCAGTACCGAGATCGCGCCCGAGGCGTAGATCATCGAGTGGTGGCCGAACAGTTTCTTGCCGGTGAATGCCGAGATCACTTCCGAGAAGATGCCGAATGCCGGCAGGATCAGGATGTAAACCTCAGGGTGGCCCCACGCCCAGAACAGGTTGACGTACATCATTGGATTGCCACCAAGTTCATTGGTGAAAATGTGGAAATCCATGTAACGGTCAAGGGTCAGCAGCGCCAGGGTCGCGGTCAGGATCGGGAACGAAGCCACGATCAGAACGTTTGCCCAGGTGCAGGTCCAGGTGAAGATCGGCATGTCCATCAGTTTCATGCCAGGGGTACGCATTTTCAGTACGGTCGCGAGGAAGTTGACCCCCGTCAGCGTCGTACCTAACCCGGATAGCTGTAGCGCCCAGATGTAGTAGTCCATGCCCACGCCAGGGCTGTATTGCAGACCCGACAATGGTGGATAGGCAACCCAACCGGTCTTGGCGAATTCGCCGACGCCCAGGGACAGGTTGATCAGTACTACGCCGGATACCAGCAGCCAGAAGCTCAGGGAGTTCAGGAACGGGAACGCAACGTCACGTGCGCCGATCTGCAGCGGCACTGCAAGGTTCATCAGGCCGGTGAAGAATGGCATCGCCATGAAGATGATCATGATCACACCGTGAGCGGTGAAGATCTGGTCATAGTGTTCAGGTGGCAGGTAGCCAGGCGAACCCTCGGTGGCCATTGCCAACTGGGTACGCATCATGATGGCGTCGGCAAAACCGCGCAGCAGCATGACCATGGCGACGATGATGTACATCACGCCGATTTTCTTGTGGTCAACCGAGGTCAACCACTCGGTCCACAAGTAGGTCCACTTCTTGAAGTAGGTGATTGCAGCGAACAACGCCAGACCACCGAGCGCGATCATGGAGATGGTAATCATCACAATCGGTTCGTGGAAAGGAATCGCTTCCCAACTTAATTTACCAAACATCGTTTACTCCTCTGCCCCGGCAGCTGAATGCGAACTCGAGTCAATTTCCGTGGCCGCCACTTCTTTCTCTTTCTTCTCGTGCTTCAGCGGCTTGCCCGGCTTCATACCTTCGTACTTGTCGACGATGATCTGGAACTGGTTCGGCGTGACCGAGGAGTAGAGCTCGATTGGGTTGTTCTGGCTCGGTTTGGCAAGGGCCGCGTATTCAGCTTGATCAAGCTGTTTAGGTGACTTCTTGACTTCACTTACCCAGGCGTCGAAATCTTCCTGAGTGGTGGAGATAGCCTTGAATTTCATACCGGTGAAACCCGCGCCGCTGTAGTTGGCGGAGATACCGTCCATTTCAGCGTTACGGTCAGCGATCAGGTGCAGTTTGGTCTGCATGCCCGCCATCGCGTAGATCTGGCCGCCCAGACCCGGGATGAAGAACGAGTTCATCACAGCGTCAGAGGTGATCTTGAAGTTGATGGGCGTGTGCGCCGGGAACACGATCTTGTTGACCGTGGCAATGCCTTGTTCCGGGTAGATGAACAGCCACTTCCAGTCCAGCGCGACCACTTCAATGGTCACAGGCTTGACGTCGGACTGGATCGGACGATACGGGTCCAGTTCGTGGGTCGAAATGTAGGTGATGTAACCCAGGGCAATGATGATCAGGACCGGGATGGTCCAGACTGCCACTTCGATTTTGGTCGAGTGCGACCATTTCGGGGTGTAGACGGCGTTCTTGTTCGACGCGCGGTACTTCCAGGCGAACAGGAACGTCATGACGATAACCGGCACGACGACCAACAGCATCAGCAGGGTCGCGGTGATGATCAGGTTTCGCTGTTCCAGGCCAACCTGGCCCGTTGGATTGAGCAAGGTCATGTTGCAGCCTCCCAGCAACAACGTGCCGAGCAGCGGCACTAGGCCTAGTAATCTGGGGTACCTGTTTTTACTCATCTCACGACCTCTAAAGCAGCTTGCGCAATGCAGTTGGGTTTTGATCGCCAACACTTCACCCTGCCAAGGGTTGGCATTTTCTTTGGATTGAATAAGGGCCGCCCGTCGCGCGTCAGACGCTCGACAAAACCTGGGACAGCGGTCAGTTCTTATTCGAATTCGTGGTCAAAGGCCTAGTTACAGACCAATTCCATTTGGTGCGGAAAGTTGGAAGGCACCGACACCTGGGTGTCTTGAAAGCCTTGCGACTCACTCGACACCCGACTTTCTGCGCAGCGCCTTAATAAAAAGCGTTCCTTAATAAAGGCTGAACAGTGCCGGGAATTCAGTGCGGGCGATTGTAGATAGGTAGCGCCCTATACACCATGTCTTATCCCGAAATAATTTTTATCCGTTCGAGCAACAATCCATCGCCATTTTTGCAAAAGTGCCGCATGTTATCGAAATCGATTCTCAACAAAAACACCAAAAATTGTAGGTGTACCCGCGTCAGTTCAGACAGCTCTGAAGGCTTTTTCCCATCGTTCGAACAGCGCAAGCCCCGATAACCCAAGGCTTTTGGCCATATGCCAGCGCTTGTTAAAACTGCCTGCTCTGGCACTCGCGTGCTAAAGCCGAAAAACCCCGAAACAGACCAATCCTTTTTTGTAACAACGGTCGATTCCGCGTCATCGAAGTGCCCTGCGACACGGCGTGTGTGACAACATGTCGCACACCTGCCACACCCTGCCTTGCCGTCCGTCACGGTGTTTTCACCAACACTCTGAAAGGCAAAACGCCCCTATTGGCTGATCCGCAAATCGAGGCGTTTTCTGTATCGGCCAGACAACCGAATAGTTGACTCAGCGCAGTGCTTTTCGATTACGCGAGGTCAGCAGCGGCACCAGGATCACCACCAGCACGAACGCTACGAGCGCCCATTGCGCCAGCGACAGTCCGAGAATCGGCGGGTACGGCGTCGAGCAGAAACCGTCGACCTGGAAGCCCAGCGGGAAGATCTTCGCCAACGGCAGATCATCGACAATCGGTTGCAGCACATCGATGCCGCAACTCACCGCCGGATAGAACTGGGTGTACACGTGATGCCCGGCCACAGCCGCCCCGGCAAGCGCGCAAATCACCACCAGCACTTCGAACACGGTGATGCTGCGACGGCTGCGCATGGCCGCGCCGATGAACGCAAACAGCGCGATCAGCAGCAACGCATAGCGCTGCAAGATACACAGTGGGCACGGCGCTTCGCCGAGCACGATTTGCATGTACAGCGCACCACCGATCAGCGCCAGGCAGATAATGCCCAGCAGCACCAGAAAGCGCCGCTCACGTCCCAGTCGAATCGTTTCCTCGCTCATCGCGTTTCCTTTATATGTCCATGGTTCAGCTGGCCGGCGGCTGCGCGTGCAGTTGCGCCATCAAGCTGATGTTGTCTTCGATATGCCAATTGGCCGCGATGCGACCGTTGTCGATCTGATAGATATCGGTTGCCCGGAAGTCTACACGCTGGCCCTGCCCTTTGAGAGCGTTGAACGTACCGCTGAAGTGCCCGCGAAAGTGCAGATGCACCACCACGCGATCCCCGGCGATGATCATTTGCTCGATGTCGCAACTCAAGTCCGGCACCGCCGTGCGAAAGAACTTCGACGCCAGCAACGGCCCGGTCGGCCCCTGCACCCGACCTTCGGGCGGCGTCTGGTCGACAAACTGCGGCGACAACGCCGCCGTGGCCAACGCCTCCTCACCGGAATTCCAGAAACTGCCGTAACGCTGCGCCGCCAGTTGCATGGCTTCGACCTGCGCCTTGGGCAGGCTCTGATCGACGATCAGGGTCTGCGGTTTTATCAGGGCTGATTCGGCAAAGGCAAACGGGCTGGCCAGCAACGCAGCCGAAAGACCGATGGCGGCCAAACTGAAACGACGGGCGAAGGTGAAGTGCGACATGGGGGGCGATCCTGATCATGTAAACGAACGAGCGCCTATCATCAGCATCGGGGAATAAACGATAAACCGGTTAAGAAACGATTAACCTTTAAACAGAATTTAAGAATCGAGACCGCGTAACGGCCTTCGCGAGCAGGCTCGCTCCCACATTGGATCTGCGTTGTACACAAATCCTGTGGGAGCGAGCCTGCTCGCGAATGAAGGCAACTCGGTTCTGAATTATTCCAAAGCCGCAGCCGGCCCGAAGAACTCATAACGGCTCTGCTTCTCCGGCACACCCAACGCCTTCAGATGACGCTTGATCGCGCCCATGAAACCCTTCGGTCCAAGGAAGTAAGCGTCGATATCACGCTGCTGAGGCAACCATTCACCCAGCAAGTCCTGACTCAACATCCCGACCTTGTCCGCCGCCGGGCTCACACCATCATCTTCGGCATAGCAGTAAAAACGCTTGAGTTGCGGATGACGCTCAGCCAAATCATCAATCCAGTCACGGAACGCATGCACGCTGCCATTGCGCGCGCAGTGGATAAAGTGCACCGGCCGCTCGGTCTCCAGCGCTGCTTCAAGCATCGCCAGAGTCGGCGTGATGCCGACGCCACCACTGATCAACACCAATGGCTTGTCGCTCGCGGTCAAGGTGAACTCACCCGATGGCGGGAACAGCTGAATGCTCGCACCAACATGCAGTTGATCGTGCAAGTGATTGGAGGCACGGCCACCCGGTTCGCGCTTGACGCTGATGCGGTACTGACCGTTATTGGCCAGTGCTGACAGCGAGTAGTTGCGGCGGATTTCTTCGCCATCGAGGATCAGCTTCATGCCGATGTACTGACCCGGTTCGGCCGCGAGAATCGGGCCTTTGTCGGCCGGTTCGAAGTAGAACGAAATAATTTCCGCACTCTCCTCAACCTTGGCCGCGACGATGAACTCCCGCGCCCCGCGCCAGCCGCCAACGGCGTGTTCCTTCTGGTCGTAGATCGCGGTTTCGGCACCGATCAGAATGTCCGCCAGTTGGCCGTAAGCTGCGCCCCAGGCGCTCATCACTTCTGGCGTGGCGATCTCTTCGCCGAGCACTTCGGAGATGGCGCGCAACAGACAGGCACCGACAATCGGGTAGTGCTCCGGGAGGATTTGCAGGGCGACGTGCTTGTTGATGATCTTCGCCACCAGATCGCCTAACTGGTCGAGCTGATCGATGTGCCGCGCGTACATCAAAACGCCGTTGGCCAAAGCACGTGGCTGGTCACCGCTGGCCTGGTGGGCCTGGTTAAACAGTGGGCGGACTTCCGGGTATTCAGAGAGCATCATGCGGTAGAAGTGAGTGATCAACGCCTCACCGCCGCTTTCCAGCAGAGGCACGGTGGATTTGACGATGGCACGATCCTGGACGCTAAGCATTAGATTGACTCCTGAGCTTTCTTGAAAAGTTGCCTTAGGGTTATCAGGTTCCGTGCCAACTTATTTATTCATATAAATCAATTAGTTGAGAATGCAGTAGTCATAAAGACTCAAAGACCTTTATAGTCATCCCGACTACATCTTGTCTCTTTGACTACACGACCATGACTGCCAAATCCCTGCTCACTGCGCTACTGCCTCTCGTCTCTGACCTGTCCCGCGAACTGCCCGAGGGCGAGCGTTATCGACGCCTGCTCGAAGCCATGCGCGCCCTGCTACCCTGCGATGCGGCGGCGTTATTGCGTCTCGACGGCGAAGCACTGGTGCCGCTGGCGGTGGACGGTTTAAGCACTGATACCCTCGGTCGGCGCTTCAAGGTCAGCGAGCATCCGCGCTTCGAGATTCTCCTGAGCGGAGCCGGACCCACGCGATTCGCCGCCGACAGCGACTTGCCCGATCCTTATGACGGTCTGGTCGACGGCCTCGACGAACACCTGGAAGTCCACGATTGCCTCGGCTGTCCTTTGTTTGTCGATGAAAAGCTCTGGGGCCTGATTACCCTCGACGCCCTCGATCCTGAACGTTTCGAGCCGATCGAGCTCGACGCCCTGCAAGCCTTCGCCAGCCTCGCCTCGGCCACGGTCAACGCTGCCGAGCGCATCCAACGCTTGGCCAATCGCGCAGAAGACGAGCACCAGCGCGCCGAGGTGTATCGTCAGGCCAGCGGCCAGCAGAATCGCGAAATGATCGGCCAGAGCAAGGCGCTGAAGAAGTTAGTAGAAGAAATCAATCTGGTCGGCGGCAGTGACCTGACCGTGTTGATCACCGGCGAAACCGGGGTCGGCAAAGAGCTGGTCGCACAGGCCATTCACGCCGCCTCTCCCCGCGCCGACAAACCAATCATCAGCCTCAACTGCGCCGCGCTGCCAGATACGCTGGTAGAAAGCGAACTGTTCGGTCACGTGCGCGGCGCTTTCACTGGTGCCACCAGCGACCGGCGTGGCAAGTTCGAGCTGGCCAATGGCGGTACGCTGTTTCTCGATGAGGTCGGCGAGTTGTCGCTGACCGTGCAGGCAAAGTTGCTGCGCGTCTTGCAGAGCGGCCAGTTGCAACGTCTGGGGTCAGACAAGGAGCATCAGGTCGATGTGCGCCTGATTGCCGCGACCAACCGCGACCTCGCCGAAGAAGTGCGCAGCGGTCGCTATCGTGCCGACTTCTACCATCGCCTCAGCGTCTACCCGTTGCGCGTGCCGGCGCTGCGTGATCGTGGCCGCGATGTGTTGCTGCTCAGTGGTTTCTTCCTCGAACAGAACCGCTCGCGCATGGGCCTCAATAGCCTGCGCCTGAACGGCGACGCCCAGGAAGCACTGCTCGCCTACACTTGGCCGGGCAACGTGCGTGAGCTGGAGCATTTGATCGGCCGCAGTGCGCTGAAGGCGCTGGGCAACTGCAAGGTGCGGCCGAAGATACTCAGTTTGAGCGCGGCGGATCTGGATTTACCGCGCGAGGTTGTGGATAACTCGGTTGAGGCGGTTGCTGGTGTGGTGACCGAGATGCCGCTGATTAGCGGAGATTTGCGCAGTGCGACCGAGCAGTATCAGCGGCGTTTGATCAGTGCGGCGCTGGAACGCAATCAGGATAACTGGGCGAGCGCGGCGCGGGAGTTGGGGCTGGATCGGGCGAACCTTGGGCGGATGGCCAAGCGGTTGGGCATGAAGAGCTAAAAGCACACCCTCACCCTAGCCCTCTCCCAAAGGGAGAGGGGACTGATTGGGGGATATTGCAGAATTCCGCCGACGTGATCGATCTTTACCGAATCCATAATCGACTCGGTCATTCAGGTCGATGTACAACGCCAGACACCTCCGTCGGTCCCCTCTACCTCCGGGAGAGGGCTGGGGTGAGGGGCAGTGATCAAGAGATCAGCGATCAACTCAAGCCGACTACCCGACAACTAACCTAAAGCCCACCCCTTTAACGCCGATAACCCGGCATCAATAGTTTCTGGCGATTTGCACCCTCGCCCACCACCTTTCCACAGAAGGTTCATATGTCCTCCACCAAAGCCCGCGCAGACTCACTTTCGCTTCTGCTGTTTACCTTGCGCAGCGGCAAGTTGATGGCGATCAACCTGCTGAAAGTCAGTGAAATCATCCCCTGCCCGCCGCTGACCAAACTGCCGGAGTCGCACCCGCACGTGAAAGGCATCGCCACCCTGCGTGGCGCCTCGCTGTCGGTCATCGACCTCAGCCGCGCCATCGGCGAACGTCCGCTGGAAGACCCGAACGGCGGCTGCCTGATCGTCACCGACGTCAGCCGCTCCAAGCAGGGCCTGCACGTCCAGGCGGTGAGCAAAATCGTTCATTGCCTGACCACCGACATCAAACCGCCGCCATTCGGCTCCGGTGGCTCGCGCGCCTACATCACCGGCGTGACCTCGGTGGACGGCACGCTGGTGCAGGTGCTCGATATCGAAAAGGTTATCCACAGCATCGCCCCGGCGCAGATCGAAATGGCCCCGACCGACCTGAGCATGGAAGACGCTGATGTGCTCGGCAACGCGCGGATTCTGGTGGTCGACGACAGCCAGGTGGCGCTGCAGCAATCGGTACACACCCTGCGCAACCTCGGCCTGCAATGCCACACCGCACGCAGCGCCAAGGAAGCCATCGACTGCCTGCTCGACCTGCAAGGCACGGCGCAACAGATCAACCTGATCGTTTCCGATATCGAGATGTCCGAGATGGACGGCTACGCTTTCACCCGCACCCTGCGCGAGACCCCGGATTTTGCCCATTTGTACGTGCTGCTGCACACCTCGCTCGACAGCGCGATGAACAGCGAAAAAGCGCGTCTGGCCGGGGCGAACGGCGTGCTGACCAAATTCTCCTCGCCGGAACTGACCCACTGCCTGATCGAAGCGGCCAAACACGTCGCCGCCCACGGGCACTGAGTCTTGGCTGCGACGTACTGTTTTTTGATGCGGCGCGATCTGGGCAAGGACGCGCCGGATGCGCATTGGCCTCAGGGTATTGAACTGTGTACGTACTCCGTCGAAATGGCGGCGGACGTGCATCATTTGATGCAACTCGGTTATCGCGAAGGCGGCGGCCGAGTGCCGGCGCTGGACACTTGGCAGCAGCAATTCGAGACCGATCCCGAATACGATCCGTCGCTGTGCTTTATTGCCCACGATGGCGAAGGCGTGGTCGGTGTGGCGCAATGCTGGACCAGCGCCTATATCAAGAATCTGGTGGTGCATCCGCGCATGCAAGGCCGCGGATTGGGCCGGGCGTTGTTGCTCAATGCATTCAAGGTATTTCAGCAACGGCGCGAAGGGTTTGTTGATCTGAAAGTGCTGGAGGACAACCAGCGGGCGCAGCGCTTGTATGAAAGTGCCGGGATGTATGTGGTCCGCCGGGAGTTGGTGCCGGACTGATTAAAGTCAAAAGATCGCAGCCTTCGGCAGCTCCTGCAGGGAACCGCATGTTCATGTAGGAGCTGCCGAAGGCTGCGATCTTTTAGCGGTGTCCCAGGCAACAAAACTCTTTAGGCAGACTCAAACCTTGGCCACCCACGACCAAGGACGCCCACCATGAAAGCCATCACCTTAAGCCTGCTCTGCCTCACCGCCCTTGCCTTCCAGGCCCACGCCTCCAGCCCCGACGCCTGGGCCGCCTACGACAAAACCGTGCTCGCCAGCTGCACCAAGGCCAGTGGCCTGAAAAACGCCAAACCGGTCGGCACCCCCGCACAATTCGACGACCGAGTCGGCTACACCGCCGTGTTGCTGCAAGGCCAATACCCGCAAAAACACATGAAAGGTCAGCAAGGCACCGAACTGTGCCTGTACAACAAACAGTCGAAAACCGCCTTCGTCACCGAGTGGGACTCGATCCGCCCGACCGTTAAAACCCGGTGAGTGGCGCATAATTTGCTTCGATCGGCGCCTGTGCGGTGGTTTTCCGCCACCGTTTCACACCCTGATTGAAGACAGATCGCTCAATGAATACGACGTTTTCCTGTGTAGGCTGCGGCAAATGCTGCACCGACCACCATGTCCCGCTGACCTTGACCGAAGCCCGCATGTGGGCGGCGGATGGCGGTCAGGTGATCGTGTTGGTCGAGGCCTTTCTTGGTAATGGCCTGGGTTTGCCGGCGCAGCAACGTGAACATGCCGAACGGCGTTCAGCGGTCGTTCGCAGCGGCGCGACAGACGCCCATGTGGCGATCACCTTCGCCGCGTACAACGTCGGCCCCTGTCGGAATCTTGACGAAGACAAGTTGTGCCGGATCTACGAGCGGCGGCCATTGGTGTGTCGCATTTATCCGGCGGAAATCAATCCGCATATCCCGCTCAACCCTGCGGCCAAGGACTGCCCGCCGGAGTCTTGGGAGCAGGGGCCAGTGTTGATTGCCGGCGGTGAGTGGGTGGATCAGGAACTGGTGGAGTTGATTCAACGCTCGCGCCAGGCGGATCGGGATGACATCGGCATCAAGGACGCGATTTGCGCGATGCTCGGGATTCGCACCACGGCGCTGAAGGGTGACGGGTTTACTGCGTACTTGCCGAATATGAGCGCTTTTGCTTCGGTGATTGATCAGGTGACCGCGCAACCGCTGGCAACTGCTCCGAGTGAGTGGGTGTTTCATGTGTCCGGGGATGATGTGGCCGGGCAAGTGGTGGCGGCCGGGGCGCAGGTGGTGACCGAACCCGCGCAGACGTATGCGTTTATTTCGCTGCGGGCGGCTTGATCCAGTTTCTTCAGCGTCCGCCCGGGCCTCATCGCTGGCAAGCCAGCGAAAGGTCCGGCACACGCAGTATCAATCGCCGCGTTGAGCGCAGGCGGGATTAAAACTCAGCGCTTGCCCATCGAACGACGGGTGCCCGGCGGCGCCATGCCCGGGGTCTTGGTGTGGCCATTCTTGGCGCCGTTCTTGTACCACGGCTGATTCGAGCCTTTGGCAGAAGCCAGTTCGCCCGGCTTGAACGGAAATTTGAACGCCGGGATATCGGCTTTGGTTTCGCTGGTATCGGCCAGTTCAGCCAAGACATCGCTCACAGCGTCGTCAACCGGCGGCAGGGTCGGGGAAGTCATAAAAGCTCCGGAAAGCAAAAAGTCGGGCCCGATCAGTGAGCCGCGAAGGCGCGCAGTATACCTGTGCGCCATGGCTCGGCACCTGAAGATTTGCAGCGCACGCCGAACGGTTTACAGGTAACTGATAATGACAATGCCTTTGTCGGTCGAGGTCTTCAGCGCTTCGTAGCGCATGGAAATCGGCAGCGACTGATGACTGCAGGCGTTGCGCTCAGTGTCGACATCGACGCTCACGCCGGGCTTGATTTCGATCTGGCGAGACTCACGAGACGCAAACGCCCCGACCGGTCCGACCTGACAGCCCGAATCAACGATTTGCCCGGTGAAGCGGATCTCGCCGGATTGACTGGCCGGCGCGGCGAAGGCTGTGAGTGGAAGCAAGAGAAGCACAGACGGCAGAGCGGTTTTCAGCTTCATTTCAAGACACTCCCGGGTTGAGCGGCCCAGAGAGATATGCGCCGTGCGCGGCCTGAGCCATACAAGCTGTATCCGCTCACAGAGGCGGATCTTTAAGAGATTAGTCAGGATCGCAAGCCGTGCCGGATATCAGTTCATTCGTTGCTGGACGTTACTCAACAATTGCGAGGCGCTTTCCAACAACTGCGCCAGAAGCGCGTCATCCTCATCCATATACCCTTCGTATTCCGCAAGATTGCGCCGCTCATGACACAACGCGAACAATCGCACCTGAACCTTGCTGATAGGCGCCGTATGCACCAGACACTGAAAGACCAGATAGCGTTTATCCGATCGATAGCCACTCAATCGGAGCGCCGTCAGCGCCAACGCGTGCGCTGCGTTATAAGCCAAATCGAAACGGCTGGAAAAAGACAACGTAGAAGTTTGCGCATCCTTGAGCCGATCCACGGCCGAGCGCATCAAGCCCTCGCACTCCTTGCGATCCGGCGGCTCCGCTTTCAGCCCACCGCTACGTAGAAGATTCTCCAGACTCTCGTTGCTGCCCATCCTTGGACTCCAAAGGGTTTGCCCCTAACAGATCGATTTTTTCCTGCTGCACTACCCGCACGACAAAGCTGTTTTGCGCAGCCAGTTTCGCCGCCCAGTCTTGCGGGGTGTAAAGCGTCGGATTGATGGGACGACCCAATTGCTCCTCCATGGGCATGAGCCGTTCCATGACGTCACTGTAGTGCAGGCCTTCGCCGATCAGCATGAGATCAATGTCACTGAGTGTGTTTGCTGTGTCCTTGGCGATGGAGCCATAGACAAACGCCCAAGTGATCTGCTCGGTAAACGGCTGCAATGCCAGACGCAGAGGCTCGGCGATACCAAACGTCTTGCGGGCGATGCCCAGTAGTTCGGCATAGATGGGACAGGCGGGATTGGCCTGGTAGTGGTTCTGATTGCCCACCCTTGTCATGCGCAACACACCGGCTCGCTGCAGACGGTCGAGTTCACGCATGAGACTGCCTTTGCCAACACGCGCCCAGCGCGCGATCTCATTGGCATAGAAAGTCTGGTCAGGCTTACCGAACAGCAGACCCAACACTTTTTGTTGAGTGGTGGTAAACAGCGCTTCGCTTAGAGAGATAGTTTCCACTGTGAAGGCCAAAGAGTCCCAAAAAGGGAACGATAGGTCCCTTTTTGGGACTTATCAACCTTACGAATGTTTCCAGAGACAGCGGCCACAGAACAATCGCCATCGCAAACAGGCTCACACCTACATTTGGATTGCGATCCCCTTGTAGGAGCGAGCCTGCTCGCGAAGAACGATGACGTGGTGTTCAGACGGATTACGTTTGCGGATCAACCCGATCCAGCGCCCGATTTACCGCCAGCTCGGCGAGCATGACGATCTGCTGGATCGCCAGCGCCGTACTGCGCTGCGGGCGACAGAGCTGATCAGCCAGATCACCGGCCATGACATTGGCTGAAGCCAGCGATTCACAGGCGTGGGCCAGCAGGCTTTCGGTGTCGATGTTCGGGTGGATGAGGAACATCGTACTGGGCTGACGCGGTTTGACCGGTTCGGGACAGAGGTAGAAATCGAGAGCGCGCTTGATGGCGTCGCGGGTTTTGATCTGGTCGTCGGCGCGGATGGCGTCTTCGAGTGGGGTGGTGGGATCGATGGGTGGATCTGGAACTGGCTTAGTCATTGGAAACCCTATTTTGCAAATGGGAGCCATCCCTTGCCGTTTCTCACGCGGCGAAGTGGGTGGCAGCTATGTGCGGGGTGAGAAACCGGAAAAATAGGAAACCGGCCAGACCGAAGTCTGCCCGCACATAGCCGCCATGAAGCATTTGCAAGCAGCGGACAAGCCGCCGGCAATTATGCGGACTGATGGACTGAATCACTAATTTTTCAGGGTTCTCACACCCGATCACCGAGTTTTCGGCGACAACCAAAGACTAGAGAGCGCACGTCCGACGGACAACCTGAAAACATTGTGGGAAGGTTCTGGTTATTTGACACAATTTTAAACAGCCAAAAGCCAACCCTCACCCTAGCCCTCTCCCGGAGGGAGAGGGGACTGACCGAGTTGTTTGGTAGAACTACGCCGACGTGCGATACCGCGTTGAACTCAGATTTTGAAAGGCCCACAAATCGGCCCCCTCTCCCTCGGGAGAGGGCTGGGGTGAGGGGCAAATCCAACACCAAACCAAAGCCGAACACCGCTTGGCCCTTAACCACTCAATAGGCCGAGTGTCAGCTCGCCTGCT
>NZ_CDROCK010000029.1:0-86284 GCF_977020205.1 Pseudomonas sp. AIG
CCATATTCACAAAAACGCCGCTCTATTGAGCGGCGTTTTTGTATGCGCGATTTGTGCTCGTTTCTTCAGACATAAAGAAAAAGGCCCGCCGAAACGATTCGGCGGGCCTTTTTGCATTTTGGCGTCTGCTTACCAGGACAGCATCAAGCGGCCGGCAAACAGGATCAGCACCACGCCCATGGTGCGCTCAAACCAATGTCCCATGCGCATGAACAGCAAGCGCACCCGATTGCTCGAGAAAAACAACGCGACCACGACAAACCACAGCGCATTCACGAAGCACATCCACAGACCGTAAAAGGCCTGGATTTGCAGGGGCGTGCTGGCGCTGATGATCGTGGTGAAGATGGCCAGGAAAAACAGCGTGGCCTTGGGGTTGGTCGCATTGGTCAGAAACCCCGTGCTGAACGCTTTGAACAGGGTTTGTTCAACCACCGGTTCCTCGCGGGTGTTCTCACCTTCAAGGGCCGATTTGGGTTTGCTGCGCAACAGGCTGACACCCAGATAGAGGATGTAAGCACCGCCCACCACTTTGGCCACGGTCAGCAACCACGGCGTGGTGTGCATCAGTGCCCCGACGCCCAGCAGTGTGTAAAGCACGTGCACGGAAATCCCCGCGCCGATCCCCAGCGCCGTGCAGATCCCCACCAGTCGGCCGAAACGCACGCTTTGGCGAATAGTCACCGCGAAGTCTGGACCGGGAGCAACCACGGCCAGAAAGTGAATGGTTGCCAGCGCCAGAAACTCGCCCAGATAATTCGAATACATCTCAGCTCCAGTAGGTCAGGGGTGAAGCATTGCCGCGATAGCCGACAAAAAAGGAAAGACTCAAACGCGGATCGGCCACACCCGGGGTCACCGAGTGCATGCGTCGCGAATTGAACATGATGAAATCGCCCGGTTGCGGTCTGACTTCGAGGGTCGGCGGGCCGAGCAGCGCCGGCTCAATGCCGTAACTGTCGCCACGCATTTCATCGAATTGATCCGGGCTGATGTCGTCGTCCCACATTTGCAGCGCACCGCCCTCGGTCGGCATGTTCAGATAGACGTTGCAGGCGAACTGCGCTTCCAGGCTGCGGGCCTGGAAACTGTCCGGGGCGTCTTTGGCGAAAATGTCGTGATGGGCGAGGAAGCACACGCCGGGTTTCACCACTCGCGAAAGGCCGACATACATTTTGCGGCCGTAGAGGTTTTCCAGGTGTGCGCCAGCCGGCCAGGACTCGTCGAGCATGCAGCGCAAGGTGTCGATCGGTGAGGAGTAGGGTGCGCAGCGATTGCGCAGTTCGGCGATGTTGCTGGTGGCGCGTTCGAAGTAATCCTCGATCAGCAGCGGCTGGTTTTCCGCTTCGTAAAAAGCCATGCCGATGCGGCCGATACTGGGCGCGTTGATGTAACCCTCAAAGCCTGGAGCGAGAATCTTGTCGCCAATCTGAATGGCCAGCGGCTCCGGCAAAAAGCCTTTGACGCGAATGGCGAGGACTTCTTCGTTGGCCAGTTTTTTTATGCACGTCTCATCGAGACGCTCGACGTCTAGCATCATTTTTTTTAGGTCCATCTATCGATAGTCTACGGAAGCTGCGAGTGCAGTTCCCCGGCGTCGGACGCTGCGCGGGGCAACGTCCGAAATGCTCAATCCACGCTGTAGTGGACGGACAACGTGCCTTTCTTCTGCGAAAGTGACGCGATCGTGACTGTGCCCAGATCCTTCAGGCTACGTACATGGGTGCCGCCGCAGCCATAAGCCGGGAGTTCACCGAAACCGATTTCCCGCGCACCTTCGCGCAGCGAGGTCAGGCGGGGCAGATCGTGCTCGATCCACTGGTCGATGCCGCACTGAACGATCTCGGCGTCGACTTCCTGCGCGGCATCACCGGGTTTGAATTGCACGCGACCTTCATCCGGCCAGTGGTGTGCCTTGATCGGCATCCAGCCCATGGCCTGAACGAAATGCCCGATCAAGTGGCCGGCCGAATGCATGCGCGTATTGAAACAGCGGCGCTGTTCGTCGACGCGGATGCAGGTCATACCGAGTGCCACTGGCCGGTCGACAAAGTGAATGATCCGGTCCGGTTCCTGTACCACACGCAGTACCTGGCTTTCGCCGATCCAGCCGGTATCACACGGCTGGCCACCACCTTGCGGGTGGAACAGCGTGGCGCGCAAGACCACGGCGAATTCGTTCTCTTGGGGCGTGCAGTCGAGGACTTCCACATTGGCCTTGAGGTCATCACTATGGAAAAAGAGGCGAAGCGTCATATTCCATGCCCTTATTAAAGTTTCTGTTTTTATTATATGAATCGTGCAATAACGTGATAATCCGTTCAAACATCAAAGGACTTGTGCGCTGTGAGCATCAATCTGCCGCTACCGCTGCTCGGTGAAATGGCGATTTTCGTCAAGGTCGTGGAGACCGGCAGCTTCTCTGAAGCCGCTCGGCAATTGGGCTCATCGCCGTCAGCGGTGAGCCGCAGTATTTCGCGGCTGGAAAAAGCCTTGGCCACGCGGCTGCTGCAGCGCACCACGCGTAAGCTGCGTTTGAGTGACGGCGGCGAGGAGGTGTTCAAGCGTTGCCAGGAAATGGTCAGCGCGGCCAAATCGGTGATGGAAATCAGTGGCCAGTTCACTCACGAAGCGGAGGGTCTGGTGCGCGTCAGCGTGCCGAAAGCGGTGGGTCGCTTCGTGATCCATCCGCATATGCCTGAATTTCTGCGGCGTTATCCCAAGGTCGATGTCGAGTTGCTACTGGAGGATCGTCAGGTCGATTTGATTGACGATCATGTCGATCTGGCGATTCGCATCACGGATCGACCACCGGCCGGGTTGGTCGGTCGGCAATTGCTGACCATCGATCATTTGCTCTGTGCCACGCCGCAATACCTGGCTGAACACGGCACACCGACCCACCCGCATGATTTGCTCAATCACAGCTGTATTTATCTGGGTGAAACCCCCAGTGATGCGCGCTGGAAATTCAAGAAAGGCAGCAAGGCAGTGACGGTGGGTGTGCGTGGTCGCTATGCCGCCAATCACACGGGCGTGCGATTGGGCGCGGTGTTGCAGCACATCGGCATTGGCAGCCTGCCGTACTTCACCGCCCGCTATGCACTTGAGCAGAAGTTGATTGTGCAGGTGTTGCCAGACTGGACGTTCCTTGCGTCCTATCACGGCGGACTGTGGTTGCTGCATTCGCCGACGCGTTATCTGCCACCCAAGTTGCGGGTGTTTATCGACTATCTGGTGGAGTGTCTGCAGAAAGAGCCGACCTTGAGCAAGCCGGGAAAGTCAGGTGGTGCGAGTAACGCAGCCATGGCGTATGAATTACCGGAAAGCGAAGGGTTGCTCTAACGCCAACGCAAAAAAATGCCCGCATGGACAACCATGCAGGCATTTTCATAACGGCGCGAAAATCAGTGCTTGCTGTCCTGAGCGGACATTGCCAGCAATTGTTTTTCCTGATTCCAGTCGAACGGTTCGTCGTTCTGTTCAGCTTCGTAACGGCGTTCTTCCAGCGCCTGATACAGGTCGATCTCTTCATCGGACAGGTAGTGCAGGCAGTCACCGGCGAAGAACCACAGCAGATCGCGCGGGATCAGGTGGGCGATTTGCGGGTAACGGGTAATCACTTGAGTCAGGATGTCCTGACCCAGATATTGGCTTTCGATCGGATCGATCGGCAGCGATGCCAGCAGTTCGTCGAAGCGCTCCAGGAACAGGGCATGGCTTTCTTCGGGAACCTGTTCGGCCTCACCTACGGCGACCAGGATACTGCGCAGGTGGTCGAGCAACACAAGATGATCGGCAACGACATTGGACACGAGATAAGTCCTCAAGAGCAAAACGGGCGCGGGAGTATAAAGCCCCTGCGCCCTCTTGGACATGGTTGTCAGGATCAGCGGACTTTGCCCTCTGCGAGCGCCAGTTCCTCTTTGTCGAAATCATCGACGTCGATCACCTTGCGTCGCGCTGCTTCGGCATCGCGCAGGCTCTGCGCTTCCACCGGTTGCAATACCCCGGCCTCCAGTGCTGCATCGATGGCATGTTCACCCGCGACCGGTTTCACCTGACCGCTTTTCAGCGAAGTGTGCAGTTTTTTGTGCAACGGCTGCGCGGCGTTAAGCAAATCGCTGGCATGTTGCAGCGCGCCGACCGCATCGTCTGCCGATTGCGGGCGATAGCAACCGGCAAGCAGTTCTTCCAGTGCCGGATCGCCTTTGGCGCGACCGATTACGCCAGCCACTTCGGCACCGAGTTTGTCCGATGGGCCTTTGTGACGACGACCGAACGGAAATACGATGCCTCGCAGCAGACAGCCGAACACCTTGTTCGGGAAGTTGCGCAGCAACTCATCCATTGCCCGTTCCGCCTGACCGAGGCTTTCTTCCATTGCCCAACGGAACAGCGGCTCCATGTACGCCGGCGAATCCAGATCGTGATAGCGCTTGAGCGCGGCAGAGGCCAGATACAGGTTGCTCAGCACATCTCCCAAACGTGCTGACAGACGTTCGCGACGCTTCAGTTCGCCGCCGAGCAGCATCATGCTGAAGTCGGCGAGCATGGCAAATGCCGCTGCCTGGCGATTGAGTGCACGGAAGTAGCCTTGGCTGATCTTGTCGCCTGGCGCATGTTCGAAGTTGCCAAAACCCAGGTTCAGTACCAGCGTGCTGGCAGCGTTGCTCACAGCGAAACCGATGTGTTTGAGCAGCAGGCCATCGAACTCTTTCAGGGCCTGATCCTTGTCCTCACGACCGGCGAGGGCCATTTCCTTCAGTACGAACGGATGGCAGCGAATCGCGCCCTGACCGAAGATCATCAGGTTGCGCGAAAGAATGTTCGCGCCTTCCACGGTGATGAAGATCGGCGCACCGTTCCAGCTGCGCCCCAGGTAGTTGTTCGGCCCCATGATGATCGCCTTGCCGCCATGCACATCCATGGCGTGGCTGATGCACTCGCGACCGCGCTCGGTGAGGTGATACTTGAGGATTGCCGACAGCACCGACGGTTTCTCGCCCAGATCCACCGCGTTAGCCGTGAGCATCCGCGCCGCGTCCATCATCCACGCGTTGCCGCCGATGCGCGCCATGGCTTCCTGAATACCTTCGAACGCCGACAGCGGCACATTGAACTGCTCACGAATCTGCGCGTATTGGCCGGTCACCAGGCTGGTGAACTTGGCTGCACCGGTACCGACGGCCGGCAACGAGATTGAACGGCCGACCGACAGGCAGTTCATCAGCATCATCCAGCCTTTGCCGAGCATCTCCTGACCGCCGATGAGGAAGTCCAGCGGGATGAACACATCTTTGCCGGAGTTGGGGCCGTTCATGAACGCTGCGCCCAGGGGCAGGTGACGGCGACCGATTTCGACGCCGGCGGTATCGGTTGGGATCAGCGCGAGGCTGATGCCGAGGTCTTCCTTGTCGCCCAGCAGATGTTCCGGGTCGTAAGCCTTGAAAGCCAGACCGAGCAGGGTGGCGACCGGGCCGAGGGTGATGTAACGCTTTTCCCAGTTCAGGCGCAGGCCGATGACTTCCTGGCCTTCCCATTGACCTTTGCAAATGATCCCGGTGTCGGGCATCGCTCCGGCATCGGAACCGGCGAGCGGACCGGTGAGGGCGAAGCACGGGATGTCATCGCCACGTGCCAGCCGTGGCAGGTAGTGATTGCGTTGTTCGTCGGTGCCGTAATGCAACAGCAGTTCAGCCGGGCCGAGGGAGTTGGGCACCATCACGGTGGAGGCGAGGTCACCGCTACGAGTGGCCAGTTTCATCGCCACTTGCGAGTGAGCGTAAGCTGAGAAACCTTTGCCACCGAATTCTTTCGGAATGATCAGGGCGAAGAAACCGTGTTCCTTGATGTGCGCCCAGGCTTCAGCCGGCAGGTCCATCGACTGGCCGATCTGCCAGTCAGTAACCATCGCGCAAAGCTCTTCGGTCGGGCCGTCGATGAACGCCTGTTCTTCTTCGCTCAATTGCGCCTTGGGATAGGCCAGCAGTTTGTCCCAGTCCGGACGGCCGCTGAACAGCTCGCCATCCCACCAGACGGTACCGGCGTCGATCGCGTCGCGTTCGGTCTGCGACATCGGCGGCAGGGTTTTCTGGAACCAGTTGAACAGCGGCGCGGTGAAATGCTTGCGGCGCAGGTCAGGCAGCAGCAACGGTGCAGCGACCACCGCCAGCAGGACCCAGAACACCAGCAACAGCCATCCCGGCGCATGACTGAAAATACCCATCGCCAGCAGGTAGACGGCCACGATGCCCAGCGCAGGCAGAGGGGAAATACGCCGGTGGGCGAGATATGCCACACCAACGATCAAAACCAGTATCCACAACAACAGCATATTCAGTCCTCCGTGAACCAAGGCAAATCGACCCTCCAGAGCTTAGACGGCATCTGTAAAACCGGGTGGTCAGACCAAGGTGATTGAAATCGTGGGAAACCCCGGATGGTTTTCGTAGGTCCGGTGGGCAACACGTGTGGGAAATCGTTCGATCAATCCGCACCTTTGCGTCCAAGTTTGGCCGAAACGTCGTTATCTCTGTGCTGAAGCTGTCGCTAGACTCGGGGCTCACCCAGGAGATTGTCGCCATGCACGAGTATCTGAGCCCCGGTCGCTTCATCGATAGTGACCATCCGGCCGTGGTGGAGTTCGCCGAACAGCATCGGGGTGCCAGCCGCGATCCGCTCGCGCAGGCGATCAGTCTTTATTACGCCGTGCGCGAGGCGGTGCGCTACAACCCGTACACCTTCAGCCGTGATCCACAGACCTTGTGCGGCAGTTATGCGCTGGCGAGGGGGGAGAGTTATTGCGTACCGAAAGCCACGCTGCTCGCCGGTTGCGCGCGGCATTGCGGGATCCCGGCACGGATCGGCCTGGCCGACGTGAAAAATCACCTGTCGACCCCGCGCCTGCTCGATTTATTGAAAAGCGA
Source organism: Pseudomonas sp. AIG (assembly GCF_977020205.1). NCBI lineage: Bacteria > Pseudomonadati > Pseudomonadota > Gammaproteobacteria > Pseudomonadales > Pseudomonadaceae > Pseudomonas > Pseudomonas sp. AIG. The sequence continues at coordinate 6,930 of NZ_CDROCK010000029.1, forward strand.
CATGTTCGCCATGCACGGTTACACCGAGTTGTTCCTCAATGAACGCTGGGTCAAGGCCACACCGGCGTTCAATCAGAAACTCTGTGAGTTGTTCAACGTCGCACCGCTGGAGTTCGACGGTATCAACGACAGCGTTTTTCATCCGTTCAACCGTGACGGCGCGCAGTTGATGGAGTATCTGGTCGATCATGGGCAATTTGCCGATGTGCCGGAAACGTTCTTCTTCGAACATCTGCAAAAGTGCTATCCGCACCTGTTCACCGACCAGCAGCCGCAATTGCTCGGCGATATGCAGAGTGATTTGAGCCGTACCTGATCCGGCGTATGCTGCCTGCCCACGCATTTGCAAAGAGGCGGTCATGCTGAAGATCTGGGGACGGAAAAACTCATCGAATGTCAGGAAGCCATTGTGGGCCGCCGAGGAACTCGGTCTGGCCTACGAGGCGATTGATGCCGGCGGCGCATTTGGCGTGGTCGACACGCCCGAGTATCGGGCGATGAACCCGAACGGCCGGGTGCCGGTGATCGAGGACGACGGTTTTGTGCTGTGGGAGTCCAACGCCATCGTTCGCTATCTGCTGGCCAAACATGCGCCCGACAGCAACTGGTATTCGGCCGATCCGCAAGCTCGTGCCATCGCCGACAAATGGATGGACTGGACCACGTCGAGTTTTGCCGGCCCGTTCCGCACGGTTTTCTGGGGCGTGTTGCGCACCCCGGCGGACAAGCAGGACTGGCCAGCGATCAACGCCGCGATCAAGGAATGCAGCGAGTTGCTGAGCATGGCTGACGAGGCGCTGGCCAGCCAACCGTATCTCTCCGGGAAAGACATCGGCATGGGCGACATCCCGCTCGGCAGTTTCATTTATGCCTGGTTCGAGATGCCCATCGAACGCGCGCCGCAAGCGCATCTGCAAGCCTGGTACGAGCGCCTGAAGCAACGTCCAGCCTACAAAAAAGCAGTCATGACCGCGTTGACTTAATACCTACTATCGACACACTTGACTGTACTTGTGCGGCGGCGGCAAGCACCATTGCGCACTTGCGCTGCGGTTCGATCTTTCGCCGCCGTCTCCTTTTATCCCTTCCATGGTGCGTAAATCAGATATGAGTTCCGCTCTGTCCATCCGGCAGCTAACCAAAACCTACGGCAACGGGTTCCAGGCCTTGAGTGGTATCGATCTGGACGTCGCCGAAGGTGACTTTTTCGCCTTGCTCGGCCCCAACGGTGCCGGCAAATCCACGACCATCGGCATACTCTCGACCCTGGTCAACAAGACCAGCGGCACGGTGAATATCTTTGGTCATGACCTGGACAAAAATCCTGCGCAGCTCAAGCGCTCGATCGGCGTGGTGCCGCAGGAATTCAACTTCAACCAGTTTGAAAAGACCTTCGACATTGTCGTCACCCAGGCCGGTTACTACGGCATTCCGGCGAAGATCGCCAAGGAACGCGCCGAGCAATACCTGACGCAATTGGGTCTGTGGGACAAGCGCGATGTGCCGTCGCGTTCGCTGTCGGGGGGCATGAAGCGCCGGTTGATGATCGCCCGGGCGCTGGTGCACGAACCGCGTCTGCTGATCCTCGACGAGCCGACCGCAGGCGTCGACATCGAGCTGCGCCGTTCGATGTGGACGTTCCTCACCGAACTGAACCAGAAAGGCATCACCATCATCCTCACCACGCACTATCTGGAAGAGGCTGAGCAGCTGTGCCGCAACATCGGCATCATCGACCACGGCACCATCGTCGAAAACACCAGCATGAAACAATTGCTCGGCCAGCTGCACGTCGAAACCTTCCTGCTGGACCTGAAAAACGACTTGAACGCCGCGCCGCAATTGCTCGGCTATCCGGCCCGGTTGATCGACAGCCATACCGTGGAAGTCCAGGTCGACAAATCCATGGGCATCACGGCGTTGTTCACCCAGTTGGCGCAACAGAACATCGAAGTGCTGAGCCTGCGTAACAAAACCAATCGCCTCGAGGAGCTGTTCGTGTCCCTGGTGGAGAAAAATCTGTCGAAGGTGGCGGTATGAGTTCCGAATTCCGTCCCAACCTCGTCGCCCTCCAGACCATCGTTTACCGCGAGGTCAAACGCTTCACGCGGATCTGGCCGCAGACGCTGCTGCCACCGGCGATCACCATGGTTCTGTACTTCGTGATTTTCGGTAACCTGATCGGCCGGCAGATCGGCGACATGGGTGGCTTCACTTACATGGAGTACATCGTGCCGGGGCTGATCATGATGTCGGTGATCACCAACTCCTACGGCAACGTGGTCTCGAGTTTCTTCGGCAGCAAGTTCCAGCGCTCCATCGAAGAGCTGATGGTGTCGCCGGTGTCGCCGCACACGATTCTGATCGGCTTCACCATTGGCGGTGTGTTGCGTGGCCTGATGGTCGGCGTGATCGTGACGATTTTGTCGCTGTTCTTCACCCATTTGCAGGTGCATCACCTCGGGGTGACCATTCTGGTGGTGGTGCTGACGGCGACAATTTTCTCGCTGCTGGGCTTCATCAACGCGGTGTTTGCGCGCAATTTCGATGATATTTCGATCATCCCGACCTTTGTGCTGACGCCGCTGACGTACCTGGGCGGGGTGTTCTACTCGATCACGCTGCTGCCGCCGTTCTGGCAGACCGTGTCGCTGGCCAACCCGGTGCTGCACATGGTCAACGCCTTCCGTTACGGCATTCTGGGCGTGTCGGATATCAAGATCGGCATTGCGATCACCTTTATGCTGGTGGCGACCGTTGTGCTGTATCTCGGTTGTGCACGATTGCTGGTGAGTGGGCGCGGGATGCGGACCTGATCCAATGTGGGAGCGAGCCTGCTCGCGAATGCAGACGCCACAAATCAAAACGGCCTCCCACTGCGGAGGCCGTTTTGCATTCAGCGCATTCTGTTTTTCTTGCGCCGCGCCCATTGCCGCGCCACCCACCAGCGCCAATACATCATCACAATGAAGTAGGCGAGGGCGCCGAGCACCAGGCCCACCACCACCGAACCCAGCAGGAACGGCTGCCACAACGTCGACAACTCGCCGCTGATCCATTCCCAGGTCAGCTCATCGGGCAGATGCCGTGCGGGCACATCCATCAACCACGCACCCGCCTGATACGTGCAGAAGAACACCGCCGGCATGGTAATCGGATTGGTCAGCCAGACCAGGCTGACGGCGATCGGCATGTTGCCCCGCACAGTGATGGCCAGCGCGGCCGCCACCAGCATCTGTGCCGGAATCGGCAGAAAAGCGGCGAACAAGCCGACCGCCATCGCCCGGGCGACCGAGTGGCGGTTGAGGTGCCAGAGATTCGGGTCATGCAGCAACTTGCCGAGAAAGCGTAAGGATTTGTGTTCCCTGATGCTCGTCGGGTCGGGCATGTAACGTTTGAATAAGCGCCGGGGCATAAGGCTTCTCGGTCGGTTAAGGCGGCAAGTATGTCTGGATTCTACGAAGCGCCCATTCAGACTTTGTGACAATTGTTGACGACGCACGTGCCCGACACCCGCTATGCCTAAGTGCGGGACTCTCAAGGACGGGCTTATGCGCACAGGGATGATGGCGCTGGCAGTCGGTCTGCTGGCCGCGGTTTTTATGCCGGCCTTACCGCCGGTCTGGTTGATGCTGTTGCTGCCGGTGGCGGCTTTGATGTTGCTGCCGTTTCGCAGCTATCCATTGGCGTTTTTGCTCTTTGGTTTCACGTGGACCAGTGTCGGTGCGCAATGGGCGCTGAATGATCGCTTGCCGGCTGAGCTGGATGGCGAAACTCGCTGGCTAGAAGGGCGGGTCGTGGGCTTGCCGCAGAACAGTGACGGCGTGGTGCGCTTCGAATTGGCGGATGCGCGCTCACGTCACGAAAAACTGCCGTTGCTGATGCGACTCGCCTGGTACGCCGGGCCGCCGGTCAACAGTGGCGAGCACTGGCGTTTGGCGGTGAAGTTGAAGCGTCCCGGTGGATTGCGCAATCCCGAGGCCTTCGACTATGAGGCGTGGCTGCTGGCGCAACGCATCGGAGCGACAGGCACGATCAAGGATGGCCAGCGGCTGAGCGAGGCACGCTGGGCCTGGCGCGACAGCATTCGCCAGCGCTTGCTGAGTGTGGATGCTCAAGGACGAAATGGCGCACTGGCCGCTCTGGTGCTGGGCGATGGTTCGGGGCTCAGTCGCGAGGACTGGCAGATCCTGCAGGACACCGGCACCGTGCACTTGCTGGTGATTTCCGGTCAGCACATTGGTTTGCTGGCGGCGGTGATGTATTGCCTGGTCGCAGGCATGGCGCGATTTGGCCTGTGGCCATTGCGTTGGCCGTGGCTGCCGTGGGCCTGTGGGCTGGCGTTCGCGGCAGCGTTTGGTTACGGCCTGCTTGCCGGGTTCGATGTGCCGGTGCAACGGGCCTGCGTGATGGTCGGCCTGGCGCTGTTATGGCGCCTGCGCTTTCGTCATCTCGGCGCATGGTGGCCGCTGCTGCTGGCGTTCAATGGCGTGCTGTTGCTGGATCCGCTCGCCAGTTTGCGTCCGGGGTTGTGGCTCTCGTTTGCAGCGGTGGCGGTGCTGATCTTTACCTTTGGCGGTCGTTTGGGGGCGTGGCGCTGGTGGCAGACCTGGACGCGGGCGCAATGGTTGATCGCGATCGGTTTATGCCCGGTGCTGGTGGCGCTGAGCTTGCCCATCAGTCTCAGCGGGCCGCTGGCCAATTTGTTCGCTGTGCCCTGGGTCAGTCTGGTGGTGTTACCGCCGGCGTTGCTCGGGACGCTGTCGTTGCCGGTTCCGTATGTGGGCGCCGGCCTGCTGTGGCTGGCCGGCGGTTTGATCGATGTATTGTTTCGCGCGCTGGCAATGATTGCCGGGCATTGGCCTGCGTGGATTGCGCCCTCGATGTCCGCCTGGGTCTGGGCGATTGCCAGCCTCGGCGCCGTTTTGTTGCTGTTGCCGCGCGGAGTGCCCCTGCGGCCACTGGGTTGGCCACTGTTGTTGCTGCTGGCCATGCCACCCCGCGAGCGATTGGCCGAAGGCCTGGCCGACATCTGGCAACTTGATGTGGGCCAAGGCCTGGCCATCCTGATCCGTACCCGCCATCACGCGTTGCTCTATGACGCGGGACCACGCTTTGGCGATTTCGATCTCGGCGAGCGGGTGGTGTTGCCCGCGTTGCGCAAACTCAGCGTGGAAAAACTCGATCTGATGCTGCTTAGCCATGCAGACGCCGATCACGCGGGTGGCGCTCTGGCGATCACCCGTGGTTTGACCGTCGATCAAGTGATCAGCGGTGACCCGGCGGGACTGCCCGTGCAGTTGAGCGCCGAGGCCTGCGAAAGTGGTCGGCAATGGCAGTGGGACGGTGTGCGTTTTCAACTCTGGCAGTGGACGGACGCTCACGACAGCAATCAGCATTCCTGCGTGTTGCAGATTGAGGCCAATGGCGAGCGTCTGCTGCTGACCGGTGATATCGACACCCACGCCGAACGCGTATTACTCGACAGTCCACTGGCGGTCCCGACGCAATGGCTGCAATCGCCTCACCATGGCAGCCGCAGTTCATCGTCAATGGCGCTGCTCAAGGTGCTGCAACCTGAAGCCGTGTTGATTTCCCGCGGACAGGGCAACTCTTTTGGCCATCCACATCCGACCGTACTGGCGCGTTATCGCAAACTGGGCCTGCGCCTTTACGACAGCGCCGAACACGGCGCCATTCATCTGCAATTGGGCCGCTTCAAGCCGCCGTGGACGATGCGTCAACAGCGGCGTTTCTGGCGCGATCCGCCTGCGCTCGCCCGTTGATCGGTGCCAGCATGGATGGCACATCACGGTCGTCGGGGCGGCGGGTCTTAATCGTGAATCGGTATGGTAAAGTGGCGCACTTTTTCGAGGGGACTGTCACTGTGTGGGAATTGGTCAAATCCGGCGGCTGGATGATGTTGCCGATCATTCTGAGTTCCATCGCGGCCATGGCGATCGTCGCCGAGCGCCTGTGGACCCTGCGCGCCAGTCGCGTCACTCCCGAGCATCTGCTGGGCCAGGTCTGGGTCTGGATCAAGGACAAGCAGCTCAATAAAGAAAAACTCAAGGAATTGCGCGCCAATTCGCCGTTGGGGGAAATCCTCGCCGCCGGTCTGGCCAACTCCAAGCATGGTCGCGAGATCATGAAAGAGTGCATCGAAGAAGCCGCCGCCCGGGTCATTCACGAGCTCGAGCGCTACGTCAATGCGCTGGGCACGATTGCCGCCATGTCGCCGTTGCTCGGTCTGCTCGGCACGGTGTTGGGCATGATCGACATTTTCAGCGCCTTCACCGGTTCCGGCATGACCACCAACGCCTCGGTATTGGCCGGCGGTATCTCCAAAGCGCTGATCACCACCGCTGCGGGCCTGATGGTCGGTATTCCGGCGGTGTTCTTCCACCGGTTCCTGCAACGCCGCATCGATGAGTTGGTGGTGGGCATGGAGCAGGAAGCGATCAAACTGGTTGAAGTGGTGCAGGGCGACCGTGACGTCGATCTGGCCGAGGGCCGCGCGTGAAATTCCGTCGCAAGCCTCGGGAAACCATCGACATCAACCTCGCGTCGCTGATCGACGTGGTGTTCATTCTGTTGCTGTTTTTCGTCGTCACCACCACGTTTACCCGTGAAACCCAGCTACGCGTTGATTTGCCGGAAGCGGTCAGTGGCTCACCTGCCGAAGATCAGCAGCTTAAGCAGATCGACGTGGCCATCAGTGCTGAAGGCGTGTTTTCGGTGAACAACAGGATTCTGCCGAAGAACGATCTGGCGACCCTGATGGAAGCCATGCAGAAAGAGTCCAACGGTGACACCAACATGCCGTTGTCGATCAGTGCTGACGGCAAGACGCAGCACCAATCCGTGATCACCGCCATGGACGCGGCCGGCAAGCTCGGTTTCAGCCATCTGCGCATGACCACGGTCGAGGCGGCGCCCAAATCCTGATGAGCCTGTCTGATCGTTTGCTCGCCGCGTGGTATCAGGGGCACCCGGCCCTGACGCTGCTGCGGCCGCTTGAATTGGTGTATCGCCGCGTGGTGGTCAACAAACGCCAGCGCTTTCTCGACGGTGAAGGCGAGATCTATCAGCCGCCGGTGCCGTTGATCGTGGTCGGCAATATCACCGTGGGGGGGACCGGCAAGACGCCGATGATTCTCTGGCTGATCGAACATTGTCGGCGCAGTGGTTTGCGCGTCGGCGTGGTTAGCCGTGGTTACGGTGCCAAACCGCCGCAGCTGCCGTGGCGCGTCGAGGCTGATCAAGCCGCCGACATCGCCGGTGACGAGCCGCTGCTGATCGTCCAGCGAACCGGTGTGCCGCTGATGATCGACCCCGATCGCAGCGCCGCCGTCAAAGCCTTGCTCGCCAGCGAACCGCTGGATCTGATCCTCTCCGACGACGGCATGCAGCATTACCGGCTGGCGCGGGATCTGGAGCTGGTGCTGATCGACGCCGCTCGCGGTCTCGGCAACAAGCGTTGTCTGCCGGCCGGGCCGTTGCGTGAGCCGATCGAACGCCTGCAAAGCGTCGACGGCGTGCTGTTCAATGGTGCCACCGAAGACCGCGACGACGGTTTCGCTTTCCGTCTGCAACCCACCGCGCTGGTCAATCTGCGCAGCGGCGAGCGTAAACCCCTTGATCACTTTCCCGCTGGCCAGGCCGTGCACGCGGTCGCCGGCATCGGCAATCCGCAACGTTTCTTCAATACCCTCGAAGCGCTAGACTGGCGAGCAGTCCCGCACGCGTTTGCCGATCACGCTGAATACAGCGTGCAGGCCTTGAATTTCACACCGTCATTGCCGTTGGTGATGACTGAAAAGGACGCGGTGAAGTGCCGCGCTTTTGCTGCTGCCGATTGGTGGTATCTGGCGGTCGATGCTGTGCCGTCGCCGGCCTTCGTGGCCTGGTTCGACACACAGCTGATGCGCCTGTTGCCCGATCGGCTTTTGCCTTAACTCTTTATTCAGGGAATGTTCATGGACACCAAATTGCTCGACATCCTCGCGTGCCCGATCTGTAAAGGCCCGCTCAAGCTCAGCGCCGACAAGACCGAACTGATCAGCAAGGGCGCCGGCCTGGCATACCCGATCCGCGATGGCATCCCGGTGATGCTCGAAAGCGAAGCCCGTACCCTGACCACCGACGAGCGTCTGGATAAATGACCACCGCCTTCACCGTTGTCATCCCGTCGCGTTTCGCCTCGACCCGCTTGCCGGGCAAGCCGCTGCTGGACATCGCCGGCAAGCCGATGATCCAGCACGTCTGGGAACAGGCGAGCAAAAGCAGCGCCACCCGCGTGGTGGTCGCGACTGACGATGCGCGCATCGTCGAGGCCTGCCAGGCCTTTGGTGCCGAAGTGGTGCTGACCCGTGAAGATCACAATTCCGGCACTGATCGTCTGGCCGAAGTCGCGGCAAAACTGGGCCTCGAGCCCGACGCGATCGTGGTCAACGTGCAGGGTGACGAGCCGCTGATTCCGCCGAGCGTGATCGATCAGGTCGCTGCCAACCTGGCCGCGCACACCGAAGCGCGCATGGCCACCCTGGCCGAGCCGATCGAAGACGTGGACACTCTGTTCAATCCGAACGTGGTCAAGGTGGTCAGCGACATGAACGGTCTGGCGCTGACCTTCAGCCGCGCGACCTTGCCATGGGCACGCGATGCATTCGGCAAAAGCCGTGAGCAATTGCCCGAAGGCGTGCCATACCGTCGTCACATCGGCATTTATGCCTACCGCGCCGGTTTCCTCCACGACTTCGTGAGTTGGGGGCCGTGCTGGCTGGAAAACACTGAATCCCTCGAGCAATTGCGTGCCCTGTGGCACGGCGTGCGGATTCATGTCGCTGACGCCTTGATCGCGCCACCGACGGGTGTCGACACCGCTGAAGACCTCGAGCGCGTTCGTCGCCTGCTGGGGGCCTGATGCGGGTTTTGTTTGTGTGCCTGGGCAATATTTGCCGTTCGCCCACGGCCGAAGGCGTATTGCGCCACAAACTGCGTGAAGCGGGGCTGGCGGATCAAGTCGAAGTGGCTTCCGCCGGGACCGGTGACTGGCACGTCGGCAATCCGCCAGACAAACGCAGCCAGGCCGCGGCCAAAGTGCGCGGCTATGACTTGTCGGCACAACGTGCGCAACAGGTCAGCCGTGCGGATTTCGCCAGTTACGACCTGATTCTGGCGATGGACAACAGCAACCTGCGCAATCTCAAGGCGTTGCAGCCGTCCACCGGCAAGGCTGAGCTGGATCTGTTCCTGCGCCGTTATGCCGGGTTGGTCGATGAAGTGCCGGATCCGTATTACGACGGCGATCAGGGTTTCGAGCAGGTGCTGGATCTGATCGAAGCCGCGTGTGACCAACTGTTGATCGAAGTGAAGGGCCGGTTATGAGTTTGCAGGTACAACCGCAGGTTTCCCTGAAACCGTTCAACAGTTTTGGCGTGGATGTTCGTGCGCAATTGTTCGCCGAAGCCCATAGCGATGCCGATGTCCGCGAAGCGCTGGCGTATGCCACGGCTCACGATATGCCGTTGCTGGTCATCGGCGGCGGCAGCAACTTGCTGCTGACCGCCGACATTGCGGCGCTGGTCCTGCGCATGGCAACACGCGGAATCCGTGTGATCAGTGATGATGGCAACCGCGTGGTGATCGAAGCTGAAGCGGGCGAGCCATGGCATCCGTTTGTCCAGCACACACTGGCGCAGGGTTTTTCCGGGTTGGAAAACCTCAGTCTCATTCCCGGCACCGTCGGTGCAGCGCCGATGCAGAACATCGGTGCCTACGGCGTCGAAATCAAGGATGTGTTTGCCGGGCTCACCGCGCTGGATCGCCAGACCGGCGTACTGCGCGACTTCACTCTGGAAGAATGCAACTTCGCCTACCGCGACAGTCTGTTCAAGCAGCAGCCGGGGCGTTGGCTGATTCTGCGCGTGCGCTTCAAACTCGATCGCGTCGCGCATCTACATCTGGAATACGGCCCGGTGCGCCAGCGCCTGACCGAGCAGGGCATCGAGCAGCCGACCCCCACCGACGTCAGCCGCGCGATTTGCAGCATTCGCAGTGAAAAACTGCCGGATCCGGCGGTGCTTGGCAATGCCGGCAGCTTCTTCAAGAATCCGCTGGTGTCGGCGGCCATCGTCGCGCAGATCAAAGCGCAGCATCCCGATGTGGTCGCCTACGCGCAACCGGACGGACAAATGAAGCTCGCTGCAGGCTGGCTGATCGAGCGCGCGGGCTGGAAGGGTTTTCGCGAAGCCGATGCTGGCGTGCATAAGTTGCAGGCGCTGGTGCTGGTCAATTACGGCGCGGCGACCGGTCTGCAGCTGCTCGATCTGGCGCAACGCATCCAGAAAGATATTGCCGAACGGTTCAATGTCGACCTGGAGATGGAGCCCAATCGGTATTGAAGCAGCGGCGAGCTTCAAGCTTCTAGCGGCAAGCTACAATCTTGAGCGTGAGCCAGCTACTGCTTTTACTTGCAGCTTGTAGCTAAAAGCTCGTAACTGAAAAGCCCTGTCTCAGCAGGGCTTTTTCGTTAATGTTGGGTTAACTTAGCGAGCTAACGATAACCGTCATTTGCTCCACCAAAGGCCCGGTGCAGACGTTCGCGTCGGCACAAGAGAGCCTCATTAGCCTGAGTCGATCTGCGTGAACCACCGCCGATTCAACGGCGGCAGATTGCTCGACCCCATAACCACCAAAAATATGCGGGCGTGCCCATGATTACCCTGAAACTCAACGGTCAAGACCATCCCCTCGATGTCACTGAAGACATGCCGCTGTTGTGGGCGATTCGTGATGTTGCCGGTTACAACGGCACCAAATTCGGCTGCGGCATGGGCCTGTGTGGCGCCTGCACCATTCACATCGACGGTTTGCCGGCGCGCAGTTGCATCACGCCGATTGGCTCGGTGGTCGGCCAGAATGTCACCACCATCGACAACCTGCACGCCGACCCGGTGGGGCAGGTGGTCCAGCAAGCCTGGCTCGATTCGGCGGTCGCGCAGTGCGGTTTCTGTCAGGGCGGGCAAATCATGTCGGCCACCGCGTTGCTCAAAACCAATCCAAACCCGAGCGACGAGCAGATCGAAGAGGCCATGGTCGGCAACATTTGTCGCTGCGGCACCTACAACCGAATCAAAACCGCTATCCGTCAGGCTTCCACTCACTTGAAGGAGGCCAAGGCATGAGCCGCTTACCGAACGATTTCGCCCTGAGCAATCTCAGCCGTCGAGGTTTCCTCAAAGGCGTCGGCGCCACCGGTGCGTTGGTGTTGGCCGCCAGTTGGGGTTGGCAGGATGCGTTGGCTGAAGACAAACCGAAACAGTTCGGCGCCGATGGCATGCCCAACGGCTGGATTGATGATCCGAAGGTCTACGTCAGCATCGCCGCTGATGGCACCGTCACCGTTGTGTGCAACCGTTCGGAAATGGGCCAGGGTGTGCGCACCAGTCTGACCATGGTCGTCGCCGATGAGCTGGAGGCCGATTGGGCCCACGTCAAAGTGCAGCAGGCGCCGGGTGATGAGGTGCGTTTCGGCAACCAGGACACCGACGGTTCGCGCAGCATGCGTCACTGGTATGAACCGATGCGTCGTTGTGGCGCGGCGGCCCGCACGATGCTGGAGCAGGCAGCGGCCTCGCAGTGGAAAGTCCCAGTGGGCGAATGCCACGCGCAGTTGCACAAGGTGATTCACAAGCCTTCCGGTCGTGAGCTGGGCTATGGCGAACTCGCCGCTGCGGCCAGTGCGTTGCCAGTACCGGCACGCGACAGTCTGCGCCTCAAGCAGCCGGCGGAATTTCGCTATATCGGCAAGGAAGGCACCCGAGCGATCGACGGTGACGACATCGTCAACGGTCGCGCGGTATACGGCGCGGACGTGCATTTTGACGGCATGCTGTACGCGACCATCGCCCGTCCGGCGGTGTACGGCGGCAAGGTCAAATCGCTGGACGACAGCGCCGCGCTGAAAGTCCCTGGCGTGCTTAAAGTGATGCAGATCGAAAGCCGTCCGCTGCCCTCGGAATTCCAGCCGTTGGGTGGCGTGGCCGTGGTGGCCAGCAACACCTGGGCGGCAATCAAGGGCCGCGAAGCGCTGAAAATCGAGTGGGACGATGGCCCGAACGCCAGTTATGACTCGATCGCCTATCGCAAGGAGCTGGAAGCCGCATCGCTCAAGTCCGGCAAAGTGGTGCGCAACACCGGCGATATCGACAAGGCTCTCAGCGGCGCTGCCAGCACTCTCGAGGCTTCCTATTATTTACCGCATCTGGCCCAGGCACCGATGGAGCCAATGGTCGCCATCGCCCGTTACAAGGACGGCGTTTGCGAAGCCTGGGCGCCGAGTCAGGCGCCGCAAGTCACCCGCGAACGAATTGCTGAGCGCCTTGGCCTGCCATTCGACAACGTCACCTTCAATGTCACGCTGCTCGGCGGTGGTTTCGGACGCAAATCCAAGCCGGATTTCGTCGTCGAAGCGGCGATCCTCGCCAAAGAATTTCCCGGCAAAGCGCTGCGGGTGCAGTGGACACGCGAGGACGACATCCACAACTCGTATTTCCACACCGTGTCCGCCGAATATCTGAAGGCTGGCGTCGGCAAGGACGGCATGCCATCGGGCTGGTTGCATCGCACCGTAGCGCCGAGCATCACCGCGCTGTTCGCGCCGGGCATGAATCATGAAGCGGCGTTCGAACTGGGCATGGGCTTCACCAACATGGCTTACGCGATTCCCAATGTGCGCCTGGAAAACCCCGAAGCGACTGTGCACTCGCGGGTGGGTTGGTATCGCTCGGTGTCGAACATTCCCCATGGTTTCGCCATCCAGAGCTTCGTCGATGAGCTGGCGCACAAGGCCGGTGAGGATCCGCTCAAGTACCAGATCAAACTGCTTGGCCCGGACCGGCAGATCGACCCGCGCACCTTGAGTGAAGAGTGGAACTACGGCGAGTCTCCCGAGCGTTATCCGATTGATACCGGCCGTATGCGCACCGTGCTGGAGACGGCGGCCAAGGCGGCCGGATGGGGACGCCAAATGCCCAAGGGCCGTGGTCTCGGCCTGGCGGTGCATTACAGTTTCGTCACCTACGTGGCGGCGGTGATTGAAGTCGAGGTCAAGGACGACGGCACGCTGATCGTGCACAAGGCTGATATTGCCGTGGATTGCGGGCCGCAGATCAACCCTGAGCGCATTCGCTCGCAGTTCGAGGGCGCCTGCGTGATGGGCCTCGGTAATGCGGTGCTCGGCGAAATCAGCTTCAAGGACGGCAAGGTCCAGCAGGACAACTTCCATATGTATGAAGTGGCGCGCATGTCGCTGGCGCCGAAGGAAGTTGCGGTTCATTTGGTCACGCCGCCGGGTGATGTGCCGTTGGGCGGTGTCGGCGAACCCGGCGTGCCGCCGATTGCCCCGGCATTGTGTAACGCGATCTTTGCCGCCACCGGCAAACGCATTCGCAATCTGCCGGTGCGTTATCAGTTGCAAGGCTGGCAGAAGGCAGAGGCGTAATGGACAGCGTCGACCTCAACGTCCTGCGCAGTGTGCTCGAATGGCGCTGCGCCGGACAGCGGGTGGTGCTGTTCAGCGTGGTGCAGACCTGGGGCACCGCGCCCCGGGCGCCCGGTGCCATGCTCGCCTTGCGTGAGGATGGCGTGGTGATCGGTTCGGTGTCGGGCGGGTGCGTCGAGGATGACTTGATTGCCCGTTTGCACGATGGGCGTATCGCCAGCGATGGGCCGCCGGTGCAATTGATCACCTATGGCGTCACGCGAGAGGAGGCGGCGCGCTTTGGCTTGCCTTGTGGCGGCACGTTGCGCCTGACTGAAGAACGGATCGGCGATCCCGCGTGGGTTGCCGAGTTGCTCGCGCGTTGTGAAGCTCACGAGATCGTTGCCCGTGAGCTGAACATTGAAACCGGTGAAGTGGTTTTGACGGCGGCGAGCAAAGCCGATTCGCTGGCGTTCGACGGCAAAACCCTGCGCGCGATCTACGGTCCGCGCTGGCGCCTGCTGCTGATCGGCGCCGGGCAGTTGTCGCGCTACGTCGCGGACATGGCGCGGCTACTGGATTTTGAAGTGCTGATCTGCGACCCGCGCAGCGAATTCGTTTACGGCTGGGAAGAGCATCACGGTCGCTTCGTCCCCGGCATGCCGGATGACGCGGTGCTGAGCATTAAGACCGATGAGCGCACGGCGATTGTCGCGCTGACTCACGACCCGCGTCTGGATGACATGGCGTTGCTCACGGCGCTGGATTCGCCGGCCTTCTATGTCGGCGCTCTGGGCTCGCGGGTCAACAGTCAGAAGCGTCGGGAGAATCTGGCTCAGCTAGGCTTGTCGGTACAGGCGATCGATCGCCTGCACGGCCCGATCGGTCTGCACATCGGCAGCCATTCGCCGGCTGAAATTGCCTTGTCCTTGCTGGCGGAAATCGTCGCGATCAAGAACGGCGTCGAGTTGAAGCAGAAGAAAACTTTGGAGGACGCATGAGTCGATCCATTGCAGTGATTGTGTTGGCAGCGGGCGAGGGCAGTCGCTTTCGCCAGGTGGCGGGCGCCGATAAGGACAAGTTGCTGGCGGACTGCACCGGGCGGGATGGTGCGGTGCGTTCGGTGATCGAGCAGGTGTTGGTGAACCTCCCTGCCGGTCTTGATAAGCGCGTCATGGTGACAACTGAGGCGCGGCCGCAGGCAATGCGCATGGCGCAGGCTTATGGCTGTGACGTTGTCTCGATTGCATCGACCGGGATGGGCGACAGCATTGCCGCTGGCGTCGCGGCATGCCCGGAGGCTGATGGCTGGTTGATTGTGCTGGGTGATATGCCGTTTATCTTGCCTTCCACTATCGAGCGGGTGGTTGCGGCCATTGCCGATGATGCGGTGGGCGTGCCGGTACAGGATGGCGAGTTTGGTCATCCGGTGGGGTTTGGGCGGTCGTTTGGTTTGGGGTTGCAGGCGTTGAGCGGCGATCGTGGGGCCAGGCCGTTGTTCAAGCAGGGCAGGGTGGTAGAGATTGTTGTCGATGATTCAGGTGTTCTGTGGGATATCGATGTGCCTGAGGCTTTGGTTTTTACCGCGTCTTGAGGTTTGTGTGAATTCCTTAGAGCCCTCACCCTAACCCTCTCCCAGAGGGAGAGGGGACTGACCGAGGTGTTCTTTCAAGGTACACCGACCTGAAACTTCGAGTCGAACTCCGGCCTTGAAGCACAGGGAGATCGGCTCCCTTTCCCCCTCGCCCCGTGGGGAGAGGGCTGGGGTGAGGGGGGTGGATCTAGAATCCACCACAAAAAATCGAGGCATAAAAAAGCCCCGCCTGAATAATCGGGCGGGGCTTTTTATTGGCTTTGGAAATTACACGAGAGGTTTAGGCTCGTGTTCTTTTTCTTCGGCCTCTTGGTGTTGCTCGACCGCGTCCTGAACGGAGCGTGGTGCTTCAGCGATCACCGCTTCGACAACCGCTTCTTCAGCGACCGGGGCAGGCGCTGCCTCGACCACTTCAGCAACAGGAGCAGCAGCGGCAGCCAGTTCGGCTTCCTTCTGCAGACGCTCTTCTTCACGCTTGCGACGACGCACTTCACGCGGGTCGTTTGGCGCGCGGCCGCTTGGCGTCAGCGCGCTGACTGGAGCCGGGGCTTCAACCACTGGCGCTTCGACAGCTGGCGCTGGTTCAGCAACGACCTCTGGCTCGGCAACTTTGGTGTCTTCAACCACAGGAGCTTCAACCGCAGGTGCTTCGAACACTGGCTTTTCAACAACCGGTGCTTCAACCACTGGCGCTGGCGTTTCAGCGACAGCCGGCTCGGCAACCCAGTTGAAGGCAGTTTGCTCTTCGCGAACTTCACGCACGGTTTCGGTCACGGTTTCAGCAACGGTTTCAACAGCCGGCTCGGCAACCACAACTGGCGCTGGCTCGACTTGAGGCAGAGTTTCCTGCACCGGTGCTACTTCGACTTCCGGAGCAGCAACCACTTCTACTGGCGTAGTTGCTTCAACAACCGGCGCTTCCACTGCAGCAGTTTCCTGCACTGCGGCGGTAGCGCGTTCAGCTTGCTCGTGCGCTTGTGCTTCCGCCGGAGCGCTGATCACGCTGCTGGCAACAGCAGCAGTCACCGCCAGGCCAGCGGCCAGATCGGTAGTGCTTGGCTCTTCAGCGTTTTCGCCAGCTTCGGATTCTTCCGAACCTTCGATCACGTTGCCGTTGGCATCACGCTGACGCTCACGACGGTTGCTGCGACGACGCTGACCGCGCGAGCGACGACGTGGACGATCGCCTTCGGCGTTCTCCGAACCGTCTTCCGGCAGTTGCTCTTCGTTAAGGTTCACTTCTTCTTCAGCAACGGCAGCAGCGGCCTGCTCGGCACGTGGCTGACGCTCTTCACGCGGCGGACGGGGTGCGCGCTCTTCACGTGGCTGACGGGCCGGACGCTCTTCAGCGGTGACGACAGCGGTGTCTGCAGCCGCCGGAACGGCGTCCAGTGGCTCACGCAGTTCACGCACACGCTCTTCACGCTCGCCACGTGGCTTGCGGTCTTCGCGCGGTGCGCGTGGTGCACGTTCTTCACGCGGAGCACGTGGTGCACGCTCTTCGCGGGCTGCCGGAGCAGCATCGGTACGGGCTTCACGAGGCTCGCGGACTTCACGGGCTTCGCGTGGCTGACGCTCTTCGCGCGGCTCACGTGGGGCGCGTTCTTCACGCGGTGCACGTTCTTCGCGTGGCTTGCGCTCTTCATCGCGGCGACCGTTACGGTTGCGGCTCTGTTGACGACCGTTGCGACGCTCTTCGTTGCGGGCCGGACGCTCGCTGGCTGGTTTTTCAACCACTACCGGAGCGGCTGGCTCTTCCTTGGTGGCGAACAGGCTGACCAGCGACTTCACCAGGCCTTTGAACAGGCTTGGCTCTGGCGCGGCAACTGGAGCCGGTGCCGGTGCGGCAGGTGCGGCCACTTCGGTCGGAACCGGAGCGTTGGCGCGGGCCGGGGCAGTCTTGACCGCAGCTTCCTGGCGAACCAGGGTGCGGGTCGCAGCGGCTGGCTGGACTTCTTCGACTTCGGCAGCGGCAGCGGCGATTTCGTAGCTGGACTGGTTGGTCGCGGCTTCCGGGCTGTCATCACGCAGACGCTGGACTTCGAAGTGCGGCGTTTCGAGGTGGTCGTTCGGCAGAATGATGATGCGAGCACGGGTGCGCAGTTCGATCTTGGTGATCGAGTTGCGTTTTTCGTTGAGCAGGAACGCGGCGACCGGGATTGGCACCTGAGCGCGCACTTCGGCAGTGCGGTCTTTCAGGGCTTCTTCTTCGATCAGGCGCAGGATCGCCAGCGACAGCGATTCAACGTCACGGATAATGCCGGTACCGTTGCAACGCGGGCAGACGATGCCGCTGCTTTCGCCCAGCGATGGACGCAGGCGCTGACGGGACATTTCCAGCAGGCCGAAGCGCGAGATGCGGCCGATCTGCACGCGAGCGCGGTCGGCTTCCAGGCATTCGCGGACTTTCTCTTCCACGGCGCGCTGGTTCTTGGCAGGGGTCATGTCGATGAAGTCGATGACGATCAGGCCGCCGATGTCGCGCAGGCGCAACTGACGGGCGATTTCTTCGGCGGCTTCAAGGTTGGTCTGCAGGGCGGTTTCTTCGATGTCGCTGCCTTTGGTGGCGCGCGCCGAGTTGATGTCGATGGACACCAGGGCTTCGGTCGGATCGATGACGATGGAGCCGCCGGAAGGCAGTTCAACGACGCGCTGGAAAGCGGTCTCGATCTGGCTTTCGATCTGGAAACGGTTGAACAGCGGCACGCTGTCTTCGTACAGCTTGATCTTGCTGGCGTACTGCGGCATCACCTGGCGGATGAAGGTCAGGGCTTCGTCCTGGGCTTCAACGCTGTCGATCAGCACTTCGCCGATGTCCTGGCGCAGGTAATCGCGGATGGCGCGGATGATCACGTTGCTTTCCTGGTAGATCAGGAATGGCGCGGAACGATCCAGCGAGGCTTCTTTGATGGCGGTCCACAGTTGCAGCAGGTAATCGAGGTCCCACTGCATTTCTTCGCTGCTGCGGCCCAGGCCGGCAGTGCGCACGATCAGACCCATGTCGGCCGGTGCAACCAGACCGTTCAGCGCCTCACGCAGTTCGTTGCGCTCTTCGCCTTCGATGCGACGGGAGATACCGCCGGCGCGCGGGTTGTTCGGCATCAGCACGAGGTAACGACCGGCCAGGCTGATGAAGGTGGTCAGGGCGGCGCCCTTGTTGCCACGTTCTTCTTTTTCGACCTGAACGATGACTTCCTGGCCTTCGCTCAGGACGTCCTTGATGTTGACGCGGCCTTCAGGGGCTTTCTTGAAGTATTCGCGGGAGATTTCTTTGAGGGGCAGGAAGCCGTGGCGCTCGGAGCCGAAATCGACAAAGGCAGCCTCAAGGCTTGGTTCGATGCGAGTGATGCGGCCTTTATAGATGTTGGCCTTCTTCTGCTCGCGTGCACCGGATTCGATGTCCAGGTCGTAGAGGCGTTGGCCATCTACCAGTGCAACACGCAACTCTTCGGGTTGAGTTGCGTTAATCAGCATTCTTTTCATGTAGTACCGTCGGTTTCCGGGCTGCCGGAAACGGCGTTCGGCACACACGACTTCTCACGGTCGGTGTCAGGTGCGTCGGGAGTGGTTGGCCATTCCCGTGTCCAGCGATATGCGGCCAATTGGGCCGATATAGCGACGTACGCGTCCTGCTTGCTGTGGCTACTTAAGCACTCAGTCAGGAGGAGGAATCAACCAGCGGCTGTGGACGAGATGAAGCGTCTTGATAAAGCCTATTGCTACACAGTCCAGCGGTTGTGCATCTCCACCCTACACGTATCCCTGATAATTCGGGTGCTGCCGCGCGCAGAATCCGCAGCGGGTTGGCATTTACCGTGAGCTCCGAAAGGGGAGGTCACGCATCATGGCTAATTCAGGCGTTGTTTCCGAAGCATTCGCTCGGGGTCATCTGCAGCTGACTGCACCTTGTGAACTGGCCTTGAATGTGTGCCTGTCAGGCGAGTAAAAACTCTGCTCGACGGTGTAATTCAGGCCTCATGTCACCTGCGCTTGTTACAACTGAAAACTCCACCGTTACGTAGCGAAAGCCCCGTAGGACGGCCTCGCGTCCTGGTGAATTGCGTTGGTCAGGGCCGGTTTTTGACCGTGGTTCCGCTGTCCAGGCCGCTTTTGGCGGCGTTCGCGACTATAGCAGCAATGATTAAGTGCTTCAATTCCATAAAAATTGTTATCATCCGCGGCATGACAACTACTGCCCCTTCGACTCCAGGCGTTCAATTGCTTGAAGTCTCGCCGGAGTATGCCGGCCAACGAATCGACAATTTCCTCCTCGCCCGGCTCAAAGGCGTGCCCAAGACCTTGATTTATCGCATTTTGCGCAAAGGCGAAGTGCGCGTGAACAAAGGTCGGATCAAGCCCGAATACAAGCTGCAGGCCGGCGATATCGTGCGCGTGCCGCCGGTTCGCGTGCCTGAACGTGACGAGCCGGTGCCACTCGCCCAAGGCCTTTTGCAGCGCCTGGAAGCTTCGATTGTCTTCGAAGACAAAGCGCTGATCGTGATCAACAAGCCCGCCGGCATTGCGGTTCACGGCGGCAGTGGCTTGAATTTCGGTGTGATCGAAGCCTTTCGTCAGTTGCGTCCCGATGCCAAAGAGCTGGAACTGGTTCACCGTCTTGACCGTGACACCTCCGGCCTGCTGATGATCGCCAAAAAGCGCAGCATGTTGCGCCACTTGCACGAGCAATTGCGCGGCGATGGTGTCGACAAGCGCTACATGGCGCTGGTGCGCGGCAATTGGGCGACCTCGATCAAGAAAGTCAGCGCGCCATTGCTCAAGAGCAATCTGCGTTCCGGCGAGCGCATGGTTGAAGTCAACGAAGAAGGCAAAGAAGCCCTGACGATGTTCAAGGTGCTGCGCCGTTTCGGTGATTTCGCCACCATGGTCGAGGCTAAACCGGTGACCGGTCGCACCCACCAGATTCGCGTGCACACTTTGCATGCTGGCCATTGCATTGCTGGCGACAGCAAGTATGGCGATGAGGATTTCACCAAGGAAATCCGCGATCTGGGCGGCAAGCGCCTGTTCCTGCACGCCTACATGCTGACCGTGCCGCTGCCCGATGGCGGCAAGCTGACCTTGCAGGCGCCGGTCGATGAAATGTGGGCCAAGACCGTGGAGCGATTGAGTGCGCCCATCTGATTACAAACTGCTGATTTTCGATTGGGACGGCACGCTGGCCGATTCCATCCATCGGATCGTCGAGGCCATGCACTCTGCATCCGGGCGTTCCGGTTTCGAGTTGCGTGATGATTTCGCTGTCAAAGGCATCATCGGCTTGGGCCTGCCCGAGGCGATTCGCACGTTGTATCCCGAGATCAGCGATGCCGAAATGACCTTGTTTCGCGAGTATTACGCCGATCACTACATTGCCGCAGAAGCCGTGCCTTCGCCGTTGTTCGAAGGCGTAGTCGAGTCCATGGCGTCGTTTCGTGAGCAGGGCTATCACCTGGCTGTCGCCACCGGCAAGAATCGTCGCGGGCTGGATCGAGTGCTCAAAGCCACTGGCTGGGAAGACTATTTCGATATCACCCGCGCTGCGGATGAAACTGCCAGCAAACCGCATCCTCTGATGCTGGAGCAGATCCTTGCTCATTGTGGTGTGCGTGCGGATCAGGCGCTGATGGTCGGCGATTCGTCCTTCGATCTGCTGATGGCGCGTAACGCGGGGATGGACTCGGTGGCGGTCAGTTACGGCGCGCAATCGATCGAATCGCTGCAGCAGTTCGAGCCGCGCCTGTCGATCGATCGTTTTTCCGAATTGCATGCCTGGCTGGAGAAGCAGGCTTAATACGTTTTTGCTGGGGTGGATGGCATGACCGACGAATGGAAAGCACCGGCCAAGGCAAGTGCCGACGACGGTGATCAGAAAAGCTGGAATCTGTTGGAAAAAACCCTGCTGGCCGGTGTGCAAGAGCAGCGGCGTTCACGGCGTTGGGGGATCTTCTTCAAACTGCTGACGTTTGTTTATCTGTTTATTGCGCTGATCCTGTTCACGCCGCTGATGGATATGGAAAAGAGCGCCACCCGTAGCGATAACTACACCGCGTTGATCGATGTCACCGGCGTGATCGCCGATAAGGAGCCGGCCAGCGCCGACAACATTGTCGGCAGTCTGCGAGCGGCGTTCGAGGACAAGAAGGTCAAGGGTGTGATTCTGCGGATCAACAGCCCGGGTGGCAGTCCGGTGCAGTCGGGTTATGTGTATGACGAGATCAAGCGTCTGCGCGGCCTGCATCCGGAGGTCAAGGTGTATGCGGTGATTTCCGATCTGGGCGCGTCCGGTGCTTATTACATCGCCAGTGCGGCGGATCAGATCTACGCCGACAAGGCGAGTCTGGTGGGCTCCATTGGTGTGACGGCGGCTGGTTATGGCTTTGTCGGCACCATGGAGAAGCTGGGTGTCGAGCGTCGTACGTACACCTCGGGCGAGCACAAGTCGTTCCTCGATCCGTTCCAGCCGCAGAAGTCTGATGAAACGGCGTTCTGGCAAACTGTGCTGGACACTACGCACAAGCAGTTCATCAACAGCGTCAAGCAGGGTCGTGGCGATCGCCTGAAAGACAAGGATCATCCGGAGCTGTTCTCCGGGCTGGTCTGGTCGGGTGAGCAGGCGCTGCCGCTGGGTCTGATCGATGGCCTGGGCAATGCCAGTTCGGTGGCGCGGGATGTGATTGGCGAGAAAGAAATGGTGGACTTCACCGTTCAGGAATCGCCGTTTGATCGCTTCTCGAAAAGGCTCGGTGCCAGCGTGGCCGAGCAGTTGGCGATGTGGATGGGTTTCCACGGGCCTTCGTTGCGTTAATTCGTTGTAAAGATCAAAAGATCGCAGACTGCGGCAGCTCCTACACGTTTCATGTCCGATCACATTTTTGTGGTGGCATGAATCCTGTAGGAGTTGTCGCAGGCTGCGATCTTTTGCTTTTAAGGAATCTGCACACCCTCAGCCAATAACATGTCGATCAACCGAATCAGCGGCAGGCCAATCAGGCTGGTCGCGTCCGGCCCTTCAGTAGACTGGAACAGGCTCACCCCCAGTCCTTCAGCCTTGAAGCTGCCAGCGCAGTCATAGGGCTGCTCAATGCGCAGATAGCGCTCAACGCGCGCCTGGTCGAGTTGGCGCATATGCACGGTAAACGGCACGCAATCGACCTGGCACTCGCCTGTCTGGCTATTGAGCAGGGCCAGTCCGGTCAGGAAGGTCACGCTGGCGCCACTGGCTGCCAGCAGTTGCTCGCGGGCCTTGTCGAAGGTGTGCGGCTTGCCGATAATCTGCTCGCCGAGCACGGCGACCTGGTCCGAACCGATAATCAGATGAGCGGGGTGGCTGTCGGCCAATGCTCGGGCTTTCTGTTCGGCGAGGCGTTTGACCAGTTCGATGGCGGACTCGCCCGGGCGATGGCTTTCATCGATGTCCGGCGAGCTGCAGACGAACGGCAGGTGCAGGCGGGCGAGCAATTCGCGACGATAGATCGAGCTTGAAGCGAGTAATAAAGGCAGCATTCACGTCTCCTGAGGCAGGTGCGGATTCTAGCGGAGGCACGCAAGTGACGGACAGGGCACAATTTCCTTTGACATGGGTGGGTGCATCCCTATAATGCTGCGCCTATGTTGAATGACCCGATTCCACCTCACGTTGACCCGCGCAAATTGGCTGACCGTGGCACCACCCTTCAAGGTGAAATGCTGCTGGCCGATTTGGAGAGACTCTGCGACCCGCTTTCCGACAATGTCGGTACGGTGCAGGCGAAATTCGTTTTTGAACGAGATGAACGTAAATCTGTGGTAATCCACAGCTTTATCGACACCGAAGTCAAAATGGTTTGCCAGCGTTGTCTTGAGCTGGTCACCCTGCCGATCCACAGCGAATGCAGTTATGCTGTGGTGAAAGAGGGTGCGAATACCCAGTCGTTGCCGAAAGGTTATGACGTGCTGGAACTGGGCGAAGATCCATTGGATCTGCAGTCACTGATCGAGGAGGAGCTTCTGCTCGCCTTGCCCATTGTGCCTGCTCATCATCCGGAAGAATGCCAGCAGCCGGCGGGTCTCGATGAGCCCGAACCGAGCGAGGACGAGTCAACGCGGTCCAACCCGTTCAGTGTATTGGCGCAGTTAAAGCGTGACCCAAACGTTTAGGAGTTAATCAATTATGGCTGTTCAGCAGAACAAAAAATCCCGCTCTGCCCGTGACATGCGCCGTTCGCACGACGCTCTCGAGGCTAGCACCCTGTCTGTAGAAAAAACCACTGGTGAAGTTCACCTGCGTCACCACGTATCGCCAGAAGGCGTATACCGTGGCCGTAAAGTGATCGACAAGGGCGCTGACGAGTAATCACTTGTCCGCTCAAGTCATCGCGATTGACGCAATGGGCGGGGACTTCGGTCCCCGCAGCATTGTTCAGGCCAGCCTTGCTTGCCTGTGTGCTACGCCCTCGTTGCACCTGACCCTCGTCGGTCAACCCTCCCTTCTTGAAGAACTGATCAACGGCCAATCGGCTGCCGATCGCGCGCGCCTGACGATTGTTGCGGCCAGCGAAGTCATCACCATGGACGAAAAGCCGACTCAGGCCTTGCGTGGCAAGCCGGACTCGTCGATGCGTGTCGCCCTTGAACTGGTGCGTGATGGCAAGGCTCAGGCCTGTGTCAGTGCCGGCAATACCGGTGCGTTGATGGCGTTGTCGCGATTTGTGCTGAAGACGTTACCGGGTATTGATCGTCCGGCGATGGTGGCGGCGATCCCGACGCAGAAGGGCTACTGCCAGTTGCTCGATCTGGGCGCCAATGTCGATTGCAGTGCCGAGCATTTGCTGCAGTTTGCGGTGATGGGTTCGGTGGCGGCGCAGACGCTGGGGATCAATCGCCCGCGCGTGGCGCTGCTGAATATCGGCACCGAAGACATCAAGGGCAATCAGCAGGTCAAGCTCGCGGCGACACTGTTGCAGGCTGCTCGCGGCATCAACTATATCGGCTTCATTGAGGGCGACGGGTTGTATCGCGGTGAAGCAGATGTGGTCGTTTGCGACGGGTTTGTCGGCAATATCCTGCTCAAGTCCAGCGAAGGTCTGGCGACGATGATCGCGGCGCGTATCGAGGCACTGTTCAAAAAGAATTTCGCTTCGCGTGCTGTCGGTGCATTGGCCCTGCCATTGATGAAGCGCTTGCAGGCGGATCTGGCGCCGGCGCGACATAACGGCGCAAGCTTTCTCGGCTTGCAAGGTATCGTCGTGAAAAGTCACGGCTCTGCCGGGGTTCAGGGCTTTCAGAGTGCGATTCAGCGTGCGCTGATCGAGATCCAGGAGAATCTTCCTGAACGCCTCCACGGTCGTCTGGAGGATCTGTTGTCTTAGGCGTTTTCGTCGGACAATGCTTAAATGTGACCGCCCGGTTCAAAGGGCCATCCAACTGTCAGTTTCTTGCGTCCCTCAGTGGGGCGTCATTTTTCGACGACAAGATCATTAGGGGCTTGTTACATGTCTGCTTCCCTCGCATTCGTCTTTCCAGGACAGGGTTCGCAGTCCCTCGGCATGCTGGCCGAGCTGGGCGCGGAATATCCGCTGATCCTCGAAACTTTCAAAGAAGCCTCTGAGGCTCTGGGCTATGACCTGTGGGCGCTGACCCAGCAGGGGCCGGAAGAGCTGCTCAACCAGACCGATAAAACCCAACCGGCCATTCTGACCGCTTCGATCGCCCTGTGGCGTCTGTGGCTGGCGGAAGGCGGTGCGCGTCCGGCCTTTGTTGCCGGTCACAGCCTGGGTGAATACAGCGCGCTGGTCGCTGCTGGCAGCCTGACATTGGCTGACGCGGTGAAGCTCGTTGAGCGCCGTGGTCAACTGATGCAGGAAGCGGTTCCGGCCGGGCAGGGCGGCATGGCTGCCATTCTCGGTCTGGAAGACGCTGATGTGCTGGCTGCTTGCGCCGAAGCTGCGCAGGGTGAAGTGGTCAGTGCCGTTAACTTCAACTCCCCGGGCCAGGTGGTGATTGCTGGTGCCAAGGCTGCTGTCGAGCGTGCCATCGAAGGCTGCAAGGCGCGTGGCGCCAAGCGTGCCATGCCGCTGCCGGTGAGCGTGCCGTCACACTGTGAGCTGATGCGTCCGGCCGCCGAGCGCTTTGCCGAATCCATCGCCGCCATCGACTGGCAGGCGCCGCAGATCCCGGTGGTACAGAACGTCAGCGCGCAAGTGCCGGCCGATCTGGAAACCCTCAAGCGTGATCTGCTCGAACAACTCTACAAGCCAGTGCGCTGGGTCGAGTCGATACAGACTCTCGCTGCTAAAGGCGCGACCAATCTGGTCGAATGCGGCCCAGGCAAAGTCCTGGCCGGCCTGAACAAGCGTTGCGCCGAAGGCGTGGCGACTTCCAACCTCAATACCCCAGACGCTTTCGCTGCCGCTCGTGCAGCGCAAGCCTGAATCAGGAGAAACTTGCATGAGTCTGCAAGGTAAAGTTGCACTGGTCACCGGTGCAAGCCGCGGCATTGGTCAGGCTATCGCGCTGGAGCTGGGTCGTCAGGGCGCCATTGTTGTTGGCACCGCGACCTCCGCTTCGGGTGCTGAGCGCATTGCTGCGACCCTGAAGGAAAACGGTATTCAGGGCACTGGCCTTGAGCTGAACGTGACCAGCGATGAATCGGTCAGCGCAGTGTTGGCCAGCATTCAGGAGCAGTTTGGTGCGCCGGTGGCGATCCTGGTGAATAATGCCGGTATCACCCGCGATAACCTGATGATGCGCATGAAAGACGATGAGTGGTACGACGTGATCGATACCAATCTGAACAGTCTATTCCGCCTGTCCAAGGGCGTTTTGCGCGGCATGACCAAGGCGCGTTGGGGTCGAATTATCAGTATTGGCTCGGTAGTGGGTGCCATGGGCAACGCTGGCCAAGTAAACTATGCAGCCGCCAAGGCCGGTCTGGAAGGTTTCAGCCGTGCAATGGCGCGTGAAGTCGGTTCGCGTTCGATTACGGTCAACTCGGTAACCCCAGGGTTTATCGACACCGATATGACGCGCGAGCTGCCTGAAGCACAGCGTGAAGCCTTGCAGACGCAGATTCCGCTGGGTCGTCTGGGACAAGCTCAAGAGATCGCGTCTGTGGTCGCTTTTCTTGCATCCGACGGTGCGGCATACGTCACTGGGGCTACAATCCCGGTGAACGGTGGGATGTACATGTAAGTAAAATGTGACGGATTGCTTCAAAAAAATGTCATACGAGCTGTCTAAAATCCGTTATAAAGCTGCAATCTATTTATAGGCAGAGGGCTGCAGGGTTTGAGGAGTGAAGCTTTCAGTTGAAAAACTGAAAAGTCTTTCTATACACTTACCCACTGGCCAGCTGCCTGAATTTGTCCATTAGGAGTGAAAACAAGGTATGAGCACCATCGAAGAGCGCGTCAAGAAAATCGTTGCCGAGCAACTGGGTGTTAAAGAAGAAGAAGTGGTCAACACCGCTTCCTTCGTAGAAGACCTGGGTGCCGACTCCCTTGACACCGTTGAGCTGGTGATGGCTCTGGAAGAGGAATTCGAGACCGAAATCCCTGACGAAGAAGCTGAGAAGATCACTACTGTACAAGCTGCAATCGACTACGTTACTAGCCACCAGGCGTAATAGTTTGTAATCGTTGTTTGCTGTCATGGAAAAACCGCACTGCCATCATGGCGTGCGGTTTTTTCTTTAGGCCTGATGCAAAGTCGTCGTCATTTGAAAAAGGAGAGTGCTGTGTCGCGTAGACGCGTCGTAGTCACCGGTATGGGTATGTTGTCGCCACTGGGCACGGATGTGCCGAGCAGTTGGCAGGGCATTCTGGCTGGCCGCAGTGGCATTGGTCTGATCGAACACACCGACCTTTCTGCCTATTCCACCCGCTTTGGCGGCTCGGTAAAGGGCTTCAATGTCGAGGAATACCTGTCGGTCAAGGAAGCGCGCAAGCTCGACTTGTTCATTCAGTACGGTCTCGCTGCGGGCTTTCAAGCCGTACGCAATGCCGGGCTTGAAGTCACCGACGCCAACCGTGAGCGCATTGGCGTGGCCATGGGTTCGGGCATTGGCGGTCTGACCAACATCGAAGAAACCAGCCGCACCCTGCACGAGACGGGCCCGCGTCGAATCTCGCCATTCTTCGTGCCTGGCTCGATCATCAATATGATTTCCGGTTTCCTGTCCATCCACTTGGGTGCACAGGGGCCTAACTACGCCATCGCCACCGCGTGTACCACCGGTACGCACTGCATTGGCATGGCGGCACGCAACATCATGTACGACGAAGCCGACGTGATGATTGCCGGCGGTGCCGAAATGGCCGCCTGCGGCCTCGGCATGGGCGGCTTCGGCGCGTCCCGTGCGCTGTCGACCCGTAACGACGAGCCGACCCGTGCCAGCCGTCCATGGGACAAGGGTCGTGACGGTTTCGTCCTGTCCGACGGTGCCGGCGCCCTGGTTCTCGAAGAGCTGGAGCACGCCAAGGCGCGCGGCGCGACCATCTATGCTGAACTCATCGGCTTTGGCACCAGTGGCGACGCGTTCCACATGACCTCGCCACCTGCCGACGGCGCCGGTGCAGCACGCTGCATCACCAACGCGCTGCGCGATGCGAAGATCAACGCCGATCAAGTGCAATACATCAATGCTCACGGTACTTCGACTTCGGCCGGCGACCTCGCCGAAGCCAATGCGATCAAGACCGTGTTCGGTGATCACGCCTACAAACTGGCAGTGAGCTCGACCAAATCGATGACCGGTCACCTGTTGGGTGCGGCGGGCGCGGTTGAAGCGATCTTCAGCGTGCTGGCGATAAACAGCCAGGTAGCGCCGCCGACCATCAACCTCGATGAGCCGGACGAAGGCTGCGACCTCGATTTCGTGGCGCACACCGCGCGCAACATGGACATCGATGTCGTGCTGTCCAACTCCTTCGGTTTTGGCGGCACCAACGGCACCTTGGCGTTCCGCCGGTTTGCAGGCTGATGGACTGCTGGGTCGACGGTCAACCGGCTGACGCTCTGTCGCTGAAAGATCGCGGCCTGGCTTACGGCGATGGTCTGTTCGAGACCATCGCCGTGCGTAGCGGCCAGCCGATCCTGCTGGATCGACACCTGACGCGCCTGGCCGATGGCTGTTCGCGTCTGGCCATCGCCGCCGATATCGAGCTGATTCGCCACGAGCTGCTGAGCTACGCCGCCACGATGGGCGAAGGTGTACTCAAGCTCATCCTTACCCGTGGCGACGGTTTGCGCGGTTATGCCCCCGATCCGGCGGCACCGGGCCGCCGCATTCTGCAAGGCAATCCTCCTGCGGCCTATCCTTCGGTTCATGCCGAGCACGGCGTTCGCCTGTTTCCGTGCAACACGCGACTGGCCAAACAGCCGCTACTCGCCGGACTCAAACACCTCAATCGCCTTGAACAGGTTCTCGCCCGTGCCGAATGGCAGGACAGCGAACACGCCGAAGGCTTGATGCTCGATCAGGTCGGTCGTGTCATTGAAGGGGTGTTCAGCAATCTGTTCATCGTGCGCGACGGAGTGTTGATAACACCTGACCTGAAACGCTGCGGCGTCGCCGGTGTGATGCGCGCCGAAATATTGTTTCAGGCCGAGTCGTTGGCCATCCCCACGCAAATCGCCGACATCAGCCTCGATCAGCTGCAATGGGCTGATGAAGTGTTTGTCTGCAACAGCGTGTATGGCGTCTGGCCGGTACGCGCCTGTGCTGCACTGAGCTGGCCGGTTGGCCCGCTCACCCGTAAACTGCAAACCATTGCCCGCGCCCTACTGGATGCCTGATTAGTGAGACGTAAACTTTTGCTGCTGCTGGAAACCGGACTGGTTCTGGCAGGGCTGTTGATGGGCGCCAGCGCCTGGAAGATTCACAGCGCACTGGAACAGCCTCTGAACATCACGCAGGAAGAACTGCTGGATGTGCCGAAAGGCTCCACTCCGACCCGTACGTTCCTTTCCCTCGAAACCGATGGCGTCATCAAGGACGCGTTCTGGCTACGGGTCTATTGGCGCTTCAACCTCGCCGGTACACCGATCCACAGCGGCGAATACCGCATGCAGCCGGGCATGACCGTCAATGGTCTGATCGACTTGTGGAAGCGTGGCGAAGTGGTGCAGTACAGCCTGACGCTGGTCGAGGGCTGGAATTTCCATCAAGTGCGCGCCGCGTTGGCCAAGGATGACAAGGTCGAGCAGACCCTCAACGGTTTGAGTGACAGCGATGTCATGGCCAAAATCGGCCATAAAGGTCTGTTTCCGGAAGGCCGTTTCTTCCCTGATACCTACCGTTTCGTGCGCGGTATGTCCGATGTCGAGCTGCTGAAGAAGTCTTTCGATCGTCTCGATGAAGTTTTGGCGAAAGAGTGGGAGAGTCGTTCTGCCGATGTGCCATATACCGAGCCGTATCAAGCGCTGATCATGGCATCGTTGGTCGAAAAGGAAACCGGCGTGCCGCAGGAGCGCGGGCAGATTGCTGGCGTCTTTGTACGTCGCATGGCCTTGGGCATGCAGTTGCAGACCGATCCGACCGTCATCTATGGGCTGGGCGATCGCTACACCGGCAAACTGACCCGCGCGCATCTGAAAGAGCCGACGGCGTATAACACTTATGTGATCCCCGGCTTGCCGCCGACGCCGATCGCGATGGTCGGGCGTGAAGCGATTCACGCAGCGCTGAATCCGGTGGACGGCACCAGCCTGTACTTCGTTGCGCGTGGCGACGGCAGCCATGTGTTTTCTGATGATCTCGATGCGCATAACAATGCGGTCCGTGAGTATCAGCTCAAGCGCCGCGCGGATTACCGGTCCAGCCCTGCGCCGGCGGTAACGCCTGAAGCGGCTCCCGCTGCTGAGGAGGCGATTCCCGCAGCATCTCCGGATACAGCCCCGGAATCGTTGCCGCAAGTTACGCCTCAGGAGCCTGCGCTGGCTCCAGAAGCCGCCGCCCCACAAAACACGCAATGACGTTGATTAAGGACTGCCTGTGACTGGCTTGTTTATTACCCTTGAAGGCCCGGAAGGCGCCGGCAAAAGCACCAACCGCGAATACCTCGCCGAGCGCCTGCGCGCCGCCGGTGTCGAAGTGGTGCTGACCCGTGAGCCGGGTGGCACGCCGCTGGCCGAACGGATCCGCGAAGTGCTGCTGGCGCCGGCCGACGAAGTCATGAATCCGGATGCCGAACTGTTGCTGGTATTCGCCGCACGTGCCCAGCATCTGGCCGAAGTGATTCGCCCGGCCATGGCCCGTGGCGCGGTGGTCCTGTGCGATCGCTTCACCGACTCCACTTACGCCTATCAGGGCGGCGGTCGCGGCTTGTCGCTGGAGCGCATCGCCGCGTTGGAAACTTTTGTACAGGGCGATTTGCGTCCGGACTTGACCCTGATTTTCGATCTGCCGGTGGAGATCGGTCTGGCCCGCGCCAGTGCCCGTGGTCGTCTGGATCGTTTTGAACTGGAAGGCCGGGCGTTTTTCGAGGCCGTGCGAAGTGCATTCCTCAAGCGAGCTGAGGCCGATCCTGCGCGCTATGTACGGATCGATGCCGGCCAGCCATTGGTCAAGGTTCAACAATCGCTGGATACCCTGATTCCGAACTTGCTGGAGCTGGCCCGTGGCTGAGGCCTACCCGTGGCAAGACAGCCTCTGGCAGCAACTGGCCGGGCGTAAGCAGCACGCGCACGCCTATCTGCTGCATGGGCCGGCCGGTATTGGCAAGCGCGCGTTGGCCGAGCGCTTGATGGCCAGCCTCTTGTGTCAGCGGCCGACGCCAGAAGCCTGCGGCGAGTGCAAATCCTGCCTGCTGCTCAAGGCTGGCAGTCATCCGGATAATTACGTCCTCGAGCCGGAAGAAGCCGACAAGGCGATCAAGGTCGATCAGGTGCGCGATCTGGTCAGCTTCGTGGTGCAGACCGCGCAACTCGGCGGGCGCAAAGTGGTGCTGATCGAGCCGGTTGAATCGATGAACATCAACGCCGCCAACGCCTTGCTGAAAAGTCTTGAAGAGCCGTCTGGCGATACGGTTTTGTTGTTGGTCAGCCATCAGACCAGTCGTTTGCTGCCGACGATCAAGAGCCGCTGCGTGCAGCAGGCCTGTCCGTTGCCGGGCGAGGCAATGAGCCTGCAATGGTTGGCCCAGGCGCTACCGGATTGCACCGAAGACGAACGTGTCGAATTGCTGACACTGGCCGCCGGTTCGCCGTTGATGGCGGTCAGCCTGCAATCCCAAGGCGTGCGTGAACAGCGCGCGCAAGTGGTCGAAGGCGTGAAGAGGTTGCTCAAGCAGCAGCAATCGCCGACGCAACTGGCGGAAGAATGGAAAAGCATTCCGATGCTGCGTCTGTTCGACTGGTTCTGCGATTGGTCGAGCCTGATCCTGCGGTATCAATTGACCCAGGATGAAGCGGGTCTCGGTCTGACCGACATGCGTAAAGTCGTGCAGTACTTGGCGCAGAAAAGTGCGCAGGGCAAAGTGCTGGAGATTCAGGACTGGATTCTCGCCCAGCGCCAGAAAGTCATGAGCAAGGCCAACCTCAACCCGGCCTTGCTGCTGGAAGCGTTGTTGGTGCAATGGGCGGGATTGCCTGGTCAAAGATAAGAATGTGTACCTAGACTCTGAACATCAGCAGTGGAGGTCAACATGAATGAACCCGTCAGCCCGGGGCCGCGCAACGGCATTTTGTCCCTGACCATCAAGGACAAGTCGGTGCTCTATGCGGCTTACATGCCGTTCATCAAGAACGGTGGTCTGTTCATCCCGACCAACAAGAGCTACAAGTTGGGCGACGAGGTGTTCATGCTGCTCAACCTGATGGACGAGGCAGAGAAGATTCCGGTGGCCGGCAAGGTCGCCTGGATCACGCCCAAAGGGGCGCAGGGCAATCGTGCCGCCGGTGTCGGCGTGCAGTTCAACGATGGCGACAACACCGCGCGCAGTCGCATCGAAACCCATCTGGCCGGAGCCCTGAAATCCGACCGTCCCACTCATACGATGTAAGTAGCCGTATTTTTATGCTCGTAGATTCCCATTGTCACCTTGATCGCCTCGACCTCGCCGCCCATGACGGCTCGCTGGATGCTGCACTCGATGCGGCCCGGCAGCGCGGAGTAGGGCACTTCCTGTGCATCGGCGTGAGTGCCGACAACGCCGCCGACGTCAAAGCCCTGGCTGAGCGTTATGACGACGTTGATTGTTCGGTCGGCGTGCATCCGCTGGATGTGCAACCGGGCGCGGCGCCTGCGCTGGACTGGCTGCTGCACGAACTCAATCACCCGAAAGTGGTGGCGATCGGTGAGACCGGCCTCGACTATCACTACGAACCGGAAGCCGCTGAGCTGCAGCAGGCGTCGTTTCGTCTGCACCTGCAAGCGGCGCAGCAGACTGGCAAACCGGTGATCATCCACACCCGTGGCGCCCGCGCCGACACTCTTGAGCTGCTGCGTGAAGCAGCCTTGCCGCAGGCCGGTGTGCTGCATTGCTTCACTGAAGACTGGGACATGGCCAAAGCCGCTTTGGACATGGGCTATTACATTTCCCTCTCGGGCATCGTCACGTTCCGCAATGCCGATGCGTTGCGCGATGTCGCGAGCAAGGTTCCGGCGGATCGCTTGCTGGTGGAAACCGATTCACCGTATCTGGCGCCGATCCCTTATCGCGGCAAGCCCAACCTGCCGCAGTATGTACGCGAAGTGGCGGAATTCCTGGCGATGTTGCGCGGTGAAAACTACGAGCGTTTTGCCGAGCAGACCACCGAGAACTTCAAGCGTCTGTTCCCGCTGGCCAGTGTTAAATCTGCCCTGTAGGCCTTAGCCAAATCGCAGGCAAAAAAAACCCGGGTTCTGGGGGGTGAATCCGGGTTAAGACCATTAGGAGTAAAACAAAGGCACGCGGTCCCTTGGTACCTTTATCGGCGCGACACTTGGGGGAGATGTCGCCCGACAGTTCAAGTATTGATCAGTCTGGCGTGCAGTCCAGTGAGCCGGTCGGGGTTTTTAAACAAATTTGGAATACGTTTGCTTCAGTTGAGTTCTCATTGCGCCCAAAACGTTCTCAAAATGAACAAGAAACACAGATATGGTCGGATGATCCGTGCATTTTTGCGCAAGTTAGGCATAATACGCGGCTTCGAATTTTGACCCTTCAGACCTTTTCTTATGCACAAAGAACCTCGTAAGGTCCGTGAGTTTCGTCGCCGCGAGCAAGAAATTCTCGATACCGCGCTCAAGCTGTTCCTCGACCAAGGTGAAGACAGTGTCACCGTCGAGATGATTGCTGATGCCGTGGGTATCGGCAAAGGCACGATCTACAAGCACTTCAAATCCAAGGCCGAGATCTATCTGCGCCTGATGCTCGATTACGAGCGCGATTTGAACGAGCTGCTGCATTCGGCCGATGTCGACAAGGACAAGGAAGCGCTGTCCCGCGCCTACTTCGAATTCCGCATGCGTGACCCGCAGCGCTATCGCCTGTTCGACCGCCTCGAAGAGAAGGTGGTCAAGGGCAATCAGGTGCCGGAAATGGTCGAGGAGCTGCACAAGATCCGTGCCTCGAACTTTGAACGCCTGACCCTGCTGATCAAGGGCCGCATCAGCGAAGGCAAGCTCGAAGACGTGCCGCCGTATTTCCACTACTGCGCATCCTGGGCGCTGGTGCACGGCGCTGTCGCGCTGTATCACTCGCCGTTCTGGAGCAACGTGCTGGAAGATCAGGAAGGTTTCTTCCAGTTCCTGATGGACATCGGGGTGCGCATGGGCAACAAGCGCAAGCGTGATCCGGAAACGCCAAGCAGCTGAGCCATTCAGCTGCCTTATTGCGCCATGATTTCGCTACATGACGCAGTACCGCAGGAATATACTCAGGCATAGGGCTTGCTAAAACTTGATTTGTGAGTCAAGTTTTAGCGGCTCGAAATTCTTTCGCCGGAGTGATCATGATCGTTGACCGTCAAGGCAGGCGTTTTCGCAATTTGCGCATCAGCCTGACCTCAGCCTGCAATTACGCGTGTACCTACTGCGTGCCTAACGGCAAGCGGCTGGTGGCTGCGCAGGATGAGCTGTCGGCTGAAGCCATGGCGCGTGGCGTGGCGTATCTGATCGAAGCCGCCGGCATCGAACGGCTACGCATCACTGGCGGCGAGCCGCTGGTCAGCCCCAAGCTCGAATCGTTCATGACCGCTGTCGGCAAGATGGGTCTGGAAGACATCAGCCTGACCACCAACGGTCAACTCCTCGCGAAAAAACTCCCGTTGCTGGTCGATGCCGGTCTGCGCCGGATCAACGTTTCTCTCGATACCCTCGACGCCAGCGCGTTCCGCAGCATCGCCCGTGGTGGCGATCTGGCCACGGTGCTCGACGGGATGGATCAGGCGAAAGCCGCGGGGATGAAGATCAAGGTCAACATGGTGCCGCTGCGTGGGCAGAACCTTGATCAAGTGATGCCGCTGCTGGATTACTGCCTGGAACGTGGATACGAACTGCGCTTCATCGAGCTGATGCGCATGGGGCATCTGGCCAAGGACAACAATGCGTTCCTGCAACAGTTCGTCAGCCTGCAGCAGTTGCTGGAGCTGATTGGCGAACGTTATGAGTACGCACAAACCGATGCACCAGTGGATGCCACGGCCGTGCGCTATGCGATCCCGGGGTTGGGCAACTTCGGTGTGATCGCCAACGAAAGCGTGCCGTTCTGCCGGACGTGCTCGCGTTTGCGCCTGTCGTCGACCGGTTGGCTGCATGGCTGCCTGTCGTCGAGCAACCGCCACTATGTCGGCGATCTGCTCGACAAGCCGCGTCATCAGGCGCTGCCGGCGCTCCAGCGCTTGCTGGTCAAGGCGTTGGGGGATAAGCAGGAAGTGGCGTTCTCTGGCGGTGCTACCGTCATGAAGATTATCGGCGGATGATCAACCGCTTTCGCGAGCAGGCTCGCTCCCACCTTGGAATGTATTCCCCTGTGGGAGCGAGCCTGCTCGCGAATACGATTTAACAATCAATGAAGAACCAGAGCTGGCGCAAAAGCTGCATCCAACGGCCATTCGCCGGTTTTCCGTCACCGGCCTCTGGAGGAATAGGATGCGTAGCCTGGTTTTGCTGCTGGCCGTTTTGGCGCTTGGCGGCTGTATGACTGTCAGCGATATGGCCGAAGGCACTCGCTATCAGATGAGCGACGCGGGCTTGCTGGATCACAGCGACAGCCGTCGCGTGAACAATTTCCGCATTCAGCCGGACTCGTTCATCTACATCGCTCAAGGCGCGTTCGCACCCCCGGGTGGCTCTTACCCGCGCCCCAACGTCGTGGCCGAAGAAGCCTTCAAAGGCTTCGTCGAATACTTCCCGATGGTCCGCCGTGCGCGTGCGCCGGAAGGCCTCGATCAGGCGATGGGCGAAGCCCGCGACGCCGGCGCGCACTATCTGCTGTACACCCGCTTCGCCAAGGCTGACGACCGTATCGGTAACTCCGATGAGTGGCTCGATGAGGAAGCGGTCGATCGCCTCGGCATCGACGGCGGCGTGATTCAGATCATGTTGATCGAGACCAGCACCCAGTATTTGATTGATACTGCACGGATCAAGAGTCGTGGCGGTTTACTGACGTTCCACGACAGCAAGCCCGAAGACCTGATCGGCCCGCCGCTGGCACAATACGCGCGCAGCCTGTTGGGAGTCGGCGACCAATAATTCAAGGAGAACGCCATGAGTGGCCCGCAAAAAGCCAATGACCTGTTGGGACAGATCCCCAAAACCAAAGGCTTGCCGCCGGTGCACTTGTGGAATCCGGACTTCTGCGGCGACATCGACATGCGCATCGCCCGCGACGGCACCTGGTATTACCTGGGTACGCCGATCGGGCGCAAGCCGATGGTCAAGTTGTTCTCGACGATCATGCGCCGCGATGGCGATGACTATTTCCTGATCACACCGGTCGAGAAGGTCGGGATCAAGGTTGACGATGCGCCGTTCGTGGCGATTGCGGTCGAGGTTGAAGGCGAAGGGGAGGCGCAGCTGTTGCGCTTCACTACCAACGTTGAAGAAATCGCCGAGGCTGGGCCCGAGCATCCGATCCGCGTCGAGATTGATCCGACGACGCAAGAGCCCGCGCCTTACGTACATGTGCGTACCAACCTTGAAGCGCTGATTCATCGCAATGTGTTCTACCAACTGGTGGAACTGGCGGTGAGTCGCGAAATCGATGGCCAGCGCTGGCTTGGCGTGTGGAGCGGCGGCGAGTTCTTCCGCATCGGCCTGGAACCCTGAAACACAACCCCTTGTAGGAGTGAGCCTGCTCGCGATTGCGGTGGATCAGTCAATCCTTGTGGTGACTGACACTCCGCAATCGCGAGCAGGCTCACTCCTACAGGGGATTGTGTTGACACCCATTCGTATGATGATTAGCTTGATCACCCATCGCGATCCGCTTTGAGGTGTTCATGTCCAGCAGCTTTCACGCATCCACGGTCGACTGGCTGGGCAGCTGGATCGCCGCTGGCCAGGTCAAGCCGGGGCAGACCATCAAGGTCGAGGCCGATCTCGGCGAACAGCTCGGCGTCAGCCGCACGGTCATCCGCGAGGCAATCAAAACCCTCGTCGCCAAAGGCATGCTCGAAGTCGGACCGAAAGTCGGCACCCGCGTACTCCCCGTGCGGCGCTGGAATCTGTTTGATCCGCAAGTCGTCGGTTGGCTGTCGCGCAACGGCTTGCCGGAAAATTTCGTCGATGACCTGCTCGACCTGCGCCGCACCATAGAGCCGATGGCCGTGCGCTGGGCATGCGAGCGGGCGACCCTGGAACAGATCGACGCGGTGCAACTGGCCTATAACGCCCTTGAGCGCGCCGTCGACAGCGGCATCGATTACAACCGCGCCGATCAGGTCTTCCACGAATGCATCCTCGCCGCCAGCCATAACCAATTCATCGAACAAATGGTCCCGGCGCTCGGCGCGTTGCTCGCAGTGTCGTTCGAAGTTTCTGCAGCCGACCCGGATGAACTGCGCCGCACGTTACCCATCCACAAAGACATGGCCGACGCCATCGCCGCCCGCGATTCTGCGCGCGGGGTGTGGGCGTGCATGACCCTGATCGATAACGCCGATCTGGCGATCAAACGTTTTTACCCGAAAGTCATGGCCGACAAAAAAGCCAGTTGAATACACCGAAATCCCCTGTAGGAGTGAGCCTGCTCGCGATAGCGGTAGATCAGTCGCATTGACGTCAACTGACACTACGCCATCGCGAGCAGGCTCACTCCTACAGAAAATCACAAGAACAATGGAGACCGTGATATGCCGTGGACCGCCCTGACCCAACACCGCGCTCAACTCGGCGAAGGCCCGTTCTGGGACGCGCCGACCCAGGCGCTGTACTGGGTCGATATCGCTGGTAAGCAGGCCCTGCGCCTGATCGGCCAGAACGTACAGATCTGGCAAATGCCCGAGCACGTTTCCGCGTTCATCCCCTGCGCCAGCGGCGATGCACTGGTGACCCTCAGTAGCGGCGTCTACCGTCTCGATCTCGATTCCCCGGGCCTCGAACCTCGCCTCACGCTGTTCTGCGTCGCCGACCCGCAGCCGGGCAATCGCCCCAACGAAGCGCGTTGCGATGCTCAGGGTCGTCTATGGCTCGGCACCATGCAAAACAACATCGGCGAGAACGGCGAAGACCTGCCGATCACCCGTCGCTCAGGTGGCCTGTTTCGGGTCGATCCCGATAAACGCGTCACACCCTTACTGCGTAATCTGGGAATACCCAACACCTTGCTGTGGAGCGACGACGGCACCACGCTGCTGTTTGGCGACAGTCTCGACGGCACGCTGCATCGCTATTTTATTCACACTGACGGCAATCTCGGTGCCGCTGAAACCTGGTACGGCCCCGATCAGCAGGGTGGCCCGGACGGTTCGGCAATGGACGCCGAAGGCTACGTCTGGAATGCCCGCTGGGATGGCAGTTGTCTGCTGCGGCTGACGCCTGAAGGTGAGGTCGACCGCAGAATCGACCTGCCGATCAGCCGCCCGACCAGTTGTGTATTCGGCGGTGAAGACCTGAAAACCCTGTTCATCACCAGCGCCAAGAGTCCGCACAACCATCCATTGGATGGCGCGGTACTGTCGATGCGCGTGGATGTCGCAGGAAAACTCTGTACGCGCTTTGCAAATTAAATCCCAAAATATGGGATGCAAAATTATATATTGAGATTATTTGGCAGTCGGGTTTATAGTCGGCAACAGCAGTAACACGCACTCACACTTAAAAAGAACAAAACAGGTGAAGTGATGCAGCGAATGTCTATCGCACTCCCGCGTGGAGTCCGCGTCTCGCAACGGCTCGATGCCGTCGGCCGCGCCTGCCTGTTTCGTTCCAATCGCCTTCCAGACCGGACATCGGCAGATGCCCGGTTTTTTTGTGCCTGCGAAACAGGAGTCCTGATCCATGGCTGAACCCCTTTCCCTGCCGCCGGTGCCCGCGCCGCCGAAGGGCGAGCGTCTGAAAAACAAGGTCGTGTTGCTGACCGGTGCTGCGCAAGGCATCGGCGAAGCCATCGTCGCTGCCTTCGCCTCGCAGCAAGCGAAACTGGTGATCAGCGATATCCAGGCCGAGAAGGTCGAACAGGTTGCCGCGCACTGGCGCGAGCAGGGCTTTGATGTGCAGGCGCTGAAGGCGGATGTCTCGCGTCAGTCTGATCTGCATGCCATGGCCAAACGCGCCGTTGAGCTGCACGGGCGCATCGACGTGCTGGTCAACTGCGCCGGGGTCAACGTGTTCCGCGATCCGCTGGAGATGACCGAAGAAGACTGGCATCGCTGCTTCGCCATCGATCTCGACGGTGCCTGGTTCGGCTGCAAAGCGGTGCTGCCGCAGATGATCGAGCAGGGCGTCGGCAGCATCATCAACATTGCCTCGACCCATTCCAGCCACATCATTCCCGGTTGCTTCCCGTACCCGGTGGCCAAACACGGCTTGCTCGGCCTGACCCGCGCGCTCGGCATCGAATACGCGGCGAAAGGCATCCGCGTCAACGCCATCGCCCCGGGCTACATCGAAACCCAATTGAACGTCGATTACTGGAACGGTTTCGCCGACCCGCATGCCGAGCGTCAGCGCGCCTTCGATCTGCACCCGCCGAAACGCATCGGCCAGCCGCTGGAAGTGGCAATGACCGCCGTATTTCTGGCCAGTGATGAAGCACCGTTCATCAATGCGTCATGTATCACCATCGATGGTGGGCGCTCGGTGATGTACCACGACTGAGCGCAGTGGCTTTCACGCGGATAAATCCGTTTGCAATCCAATCATCATACGATATGACTATTTTTCAACAGGCTTTGCAGGAACACGCTTTAACGCTTTTCAAAATTTGCTCAAAAAAATAACAAGGAGTCAGCTTATGAAACGTCGTTTCGGGATTCGTACCCTGTGCAGTACCGCCCTGGCGGTTACCGCGTTCAGCCTGAGCAGTGCGCTGCTCGCTGCCGACACCGTGAAAATCGGTTTTCTGGTCAAGCAGGCGGAAGAGCCGTGGTTCCAGACCGAGTGGGCTTTCGCCGAGAAAGCGGCCAAGGACAAGGGCTTCGAACTGATCAAGATCGCTGTGCCGGACGGTGAGAAAACCCTCTCGGCCATCGACAGCCTCGCGGCCAACGGTGCCAAGGGTTTCGTGATTTGCCCGCCGGATGTCTCGCTCGGCCCGGCGATCATGGCCAAAGCCAAACTCAATGACCTGAAAGTGATTGCCGTCGATGACCGTTTCGTCGACGCCAACGGCAAGTTCATGGAAGACGTGCCGTACCTCGGAATGGCGGCGTTCGAAGTCGGCCAGAAGCAGGGCAACGCCATGGTCGCCGAGGCGAAGAAGCGTAACTGGGACTGGAAAGACACCTACGCGGTGGTCAACACCTACAACGAACTCGACACTGGCAAGAAACGCACTGACGGCTCGGTGAAATCCCTCGAAGACGCCGGCCTGCCGAAAGACCACATTCTGTTCGCGGCGCTGAAAACCCTCGACGTACCGGGCAGCATGGACGCCACCAACTCGGCGCTGGTGAAACTGCCGAGCGCGGCGAAAAACCTGATCATCGGCGGCATGAACGACAACACCGTGCTCGGCGGCGTACGCGCCACCGAAGCCGCCGGTTTTGCCGCGACCAACGTGATCGGCATCGGCATCAACGGTACTGACGCCATC
Organism: Pseudomonas sp. AIG; assembly: GCF_977020205.1. NCBI lineage: Bacteria > Pseudomonadati > Pseudomonadota > Gammaproteobacteria > Pseudomonadales > Pseudomonadaceae > Pseudomonas > Pseudomonas sp. AIG. The sequence continues at coordinate 47,170 of NZ_CDROCK010000029.1, forward strand.
GGCGAATTGAAAAAGCCGAACAGCGGCTTCTTCGGCTCGATGCTGCCAAGCCCGCACATCGAAGGCTACAAAACTGCAGAGATGATGTACGAGTGGGTGACCACCGGCAAAGAACCGCCGAAGTACACCGCGATGGACGACGTCACCCTGATCACCCGCGAGAACTTCAAGCAAGAGCTGGAAAAAATCGGCCTGTGGAACTGATGCCGCGACGGCCCGGGCAGCCGGGCCGTTTTTCGGTGTGAAGAGGTGGCTTTATGCACGCGCAAGTACAAACACAACAACACAGCGCCAGCGGCAGCCTGCGCTTCAGCGGGATCGGTAAAACCTTTCCCGGTGTGAAGGCGCTGGACGCCATCAGTTTCGTCGCACATCCGGGCCAGGTTCATGCCTTGATGGGCGAGAACGGCGCCGGTAAATCGACCCTGCTGAAAATCCTCGGCGGCGCTTACATCCCGAGCAGCGGCGAGTTGCAGATCGGCGAGCAGACCATGGCGTTCAAGTCGACCGCCGACAGTATTGGCAGCGGCGTCGCGGTGATTCACCAGGAGCTGCATCTGGTGCCGGAAATGACCGTCGCCGAAAACCTGTTTCTCGGCCATCTGCCGGCCAGTTTTGGCTTGATCAATCGCGGCACGCTGCGCCAGCAAGCGTTGAATTGCCTCAAAGGCCTGGCCGACGAAATCGATCCGCAAACCAAGGTCGGGCGCTTGTCCCTCGGTCAGCGGCAACTGGTGGAAATCGCCAAAGCGCTGTCGCGCGGCGCTCATGTCATCGCTTTCGACGAGCCGACCAGCAGCCTCTCGGCCCGTGAGATCGACCGCTTGATGGCGATCATCGGTCGCCTGCGCGATGAGGGCAAAGTCGTGCTCTACGTCTCCCATCGCATGGAGGAGGTGTTTCGCATCTGCGACGCGGTGACGGTGTTCAAGGACGGTCGCTACGTGCGCACCTTCGACGACATGAGCCAGCTGACCCACGATCAGCTGGTGACCTGCATGGTCGGTCGCGACATTCAGGACATCTACGATTATCGCCATCGTCCACGCGGCGCAGTGGCCCTGAAGGTCTCCGGCCTGCTCGGTCCGGGTCTGCGTGAGCCGATCAGTTTCGAAGCGCACAAGGGCGAAATTCTGGGGCTGTTCGGACTGGTCGGGGCAGGGCGCACCGAGCTGTTTCGCCTGCTCAGCGGGCTGGAACGCAACACCGCCGGACGCCTCGAATTGCGCGGTCATGAATTGAAACTGCGTTCACCGCGCGACGCGATTGCGGCGGGCATTCTGCTCTGCCCGGAGGACCGCAAGAAGGAAGGCATCATCCCGCTGGCCAGCGTTGCCGAGAACATTAACATCAGTGCGCGCGGTGCCAATTCCGGCCTCGGTTGTCTGATTCGCGGCTTGTGGGAAAAGGGCAACGCCGACAAACAGATCAAGGCGCTGAAGGTGAAAACGCCACACGCCGGGCAACAGATCAAATTCCTTTCCGGTGGCAATCAGCAGAAGGCCATTCTCGGCCGCTGGCTGTCGATGCCGATGAAGGTCCTGCTGCTCGACGAACCAACGCGCGGCATCGACATCGGTGCCAAAGCGGAGATCTATCAGATCATCCACAACCTCGCCGCCGAGGGCATTTCGGTGATCGTAGTGTCCAGCGACCTGATGGAAGTGATGGGTATTTCCGACCGCATTCTGGTGCTCTGCGAAGGCGCCCTGCGTGGCGAAATCAGCCGCGACCAGGCCAATGAATCCAACCTGCTGCAACTGGCTTTGCCGCGCCACCGCGCTGACGGCGTGGCGAACTGAGAGGTGACTATGATGACAACCCAGAAAGAAACCCTGCCGACCGAGCGCAAGCCCCTGGACATGCGCCGCTTCCTCGATGACTGGGTCATGCTGCTGGCGGCAATCGGCATCTTCATTGCCTGCACGCTGCTGATCGATAACTTCCTCTCGCCGCTGAACATGCGCGGTTTGGGCCTGGCAATTTCTACCACCGGGATCGCCGCGTGCACGATGTTGTACTGCCTGGCATCGGGGCACTTCGACTTGTCGGTGGGCTCGGTGATTGCCTGCGCCGGCGTGGTCGCGGCGGTGGTGATGCGTGACACCAACAGCGTGTTTCTCGGTGTCAGTGCGGCGTTGGTGATGGGCCTGATTGTCGGGCTGATCAACGGCATCGTGATTGCCAAGTTGCGCGTCAATGCCTTGATCACGACGTTGGCGACCATGCAGATCGTTCGTGGTCTGGCGTACATTTTTGCCAATGGCAAAGCAGTGGGCGTATCGCAGGAATCGTTCTTCGTCTTTGGCAATGGCCAGTTGTTCGGTGTGCCGGTGCCGATTCTGATCACCATCGTTTGCTTTCTATTTTTTGGCTGGCTGCTGAATTACACCACTTACGGGCGCAACACCATGGCCATCGGTGGCAACCAGGAAGCGGCACTGTTGGCGGGTGTGAACGTTGATCGCACCAAGATCATTATCTTTGCCGTGCACGGGGTGATTGGTGCGTTGGCCGGGGTGATTCTTGCATCGCGGATGACCTCGGGGCAGCCGATGATTGGTCAGGGTTTTGAGCTGACGGTGATCTCGGCTTGCGTGTTGGGTGGTGTGTCGTTGAGCGGCGGGATCGGCATGATTCGGCATGTGATTGCCGGGGTGTTGATTTTGGCGATCATCGAGAATGCGATGAACCTGAAGAATATCGACACGTTTTATCAGTATGTGATTCGTGGGTCGATCTTGCTGCTGGCTGTGGTCATTGACCGACTGAAGCAACGCTAGAATCAAGAGCCCCTCACCCCAGCCCTCTCCCGGAGGGAGAGGGGGCCGACCGAGGTGTTTTGCGTCCTGCATCGACTTGAAAGACCTAGTCGATTATGGAATCGGAAAAGCACTTTCGTGTCGATTGTGGATTCGGCGAAGCACTTTCAGGTCGGCGAACCTCCTGAGCATCCCCCATTCAGTCCCCTCTCCCTCCGGGAGAGGGCTAGGGTGAGGGGAAGGGTCGACCGAGGTGATCCGTCGACTGAAAGACCTCGTCGATTATGGATTCGGTAAAGGACTTTCAGATCGGCGTAGCTCTCCCAAACACCTCGGTCAGTCCCCTCTCCCTCCGGGAGAGGGCTAGGGTGAGGGTGCTTTTGACTTTCAACCTTCTGTCTCTTCCCCTAAATTTTCCTTGCTCGCCAATGCCCGTTTCGGGTATCAATTTGTACATGATTAGACAGGTACGATTTGACAAGAAACAACGGGTGGTCGACGAACTCGTCCGGCGCATCGAGAGCGGCCTCATGGAGGACGGCTTTCTGTTGCCCGGTGAGCATCAGTTGGCTCAAGAATTCAACGTCAGCCGCGGCACGCTGCGCGAAGCGCTGGCCGAACTGAAGCGGCGCAATTACATCGCCACGCAAAGCGGCGTCGGCTCCATCGTCACCTTCGACGGTGTGGCGCTCGACCAGCGCAGCGGCTGGGCGCAAGCGCTGGCCGACAGCGGTGCACTGATCAACACCGAGGTGCTGCGCCTGGAAGCCGTGACCCGGCCCGATCTGCTCTCGCGGTTCGGCACCGACCAATTCATCACCCTCGACCGTCGCCGCCGCTCCAACGACGGCACGCTGGTGTCCCTCGAACGCTCCTTGATGCCGGCGACCGGCGGCCTGGAAAGCCTGCCGCGCGTCGGTCTGATCGACAATTCCCTGACCATCACCCTGGCCGCCTACGGCTACATCGGCGAGCGCGGTGATCAATGGATCGGCGCCGAGCCGTTAAATGCCGAAGACGCCGCACTGCTTGGCCGCCCTGAAGGCACGGTGTTCCTCAAAGCCCTGCGCACCACCTACGACCGCCAGAACCGTTTCATGGAGCTGGTCGAAAGCCTGCTCGACCCGGTGCATTTCCGTCTGCACCTGCAATTTGGAGAATCGAAATGACCGCGCTCAACCGTGCCCTCGGCGCTTTCTATGGCTTGGCCCTCGGTGATGCGCTGGGCATGCCGACGCAATCGCTGAACCGCGAAACCATCAAGACCCGCTTCGGCACGATCACCGATTTGCAGGATGCCGGGCCGCTGCAGCCGATCGCCGCGAACATGCCCAAAGGCTCGATTACCGATGACACCGAGCAGGCCATTCTGGTTGGCGAGTTGCTGGTTGAAGGCAAGGGCCGCATCGAGCCGGCGATCCTCGCGCAACGCTTGATCGAGTGGGAAGCCGAGATGCAGGCCAAGGGCTCGCAGGACTTGCTCGGGCCGTCGACCAAGCGCGCCATCGAAATGATCCTCGCCGGTCACTCGCCGGAAGAGGCCGGACGCTACGGCACTACAAACGGCGCGGCGATGCGCATTACCCCAGTGGGGATTGCGGCGGATGTTGCCGACCCCGAGCGCTTTATCGCAGCGGTGGTACAGGCTTGCCAGGTCACCCACAACACCACACTGGGGATTTCCAGCGCGGCGGCGGTGGCGGCTGTGGTGTCTGCCGGCATCAACGGCATGGACCTGGGCGAGGCGTTGAACCTCGGTCAGCAGATCGCTCAACAAGCGGAAGCGCACGGTCACTGGGTCGCTGGCGGGCGGATTGCCTCGCGCATCAGTTGGGCGCGCACCATCAGTGTCGATAGCGACAAGGCATTGCTGGCGGATCTGCTCTACGACGTGATCGGTACTTCGGTGGCGTCGCAGGAGTCGGTGGTGGTTTCGTTTGCACTGGCACAGCAAGTGGCGGTCGGCGAGATGAGCGCTTTTGATGCGCTGTGCATGGCCGCCAGTCTTGGCGGTGACACTGACACCATCGCAGCGATTCTTGGCGCGATGCTCGGGGCCTGCCTGGGCCTTGAGAGCTGGCCTGCCGAGATGATCGAGACGGTTAAGGCCGTTAATCATCTGGAGCTTGAGCCGTTGGTGCAGGGACTGTTGGCTTTGCGCTGATTGGGCTGACGCGTTCGCGAGCAAGCTCGCTCCCACAGGGGTTATGTGAACGCCATAAATCCAATGTGGGAGCGAGCTTGCTCGCGAAGGCCGCACCGCAAATTTCGAATTTTCAACCCGCAATGGATCGCGCAGACAGGCCGAGGACGGCCGCGATGTCTTGTCGTTTTGCATCATTGCCACAACCACAAAAAAGGCAAACAGGAGCACCTTCATGAGTTCATCAAACGCCGGGCAAAGCGCCGGGCAGCTGGAAACCCGCGGCATCGAACCGGTGCCGGAAGCCGAGTGCAACGGCCATCCGCTGCAATTGTTCTGGGTCTGGTTCGCCGCCAACATTTCCATCCTCGGTCTGCCGCTGGGCGCCACGCTGGTGGCGTTTCGCGGGCTGGCGATCTGGCAGGCAATCATCGTCGCAATCATCGGTGCTGCCGGTTCATTTGCCGTGGTGGGGATCATCTCGATTGCCGGTCGCCGTGGCCGCGCGCCGAGCCTGACCTTGTCGCGAGCGATCTTCGGCGTGCGTGGCAATATCGGCCCGACGCTGGTCTCGCTGATGTCGCGTCTGGGTTGGGAAACCGTCAACACCACCACTGCTGCATTCGTGCTGCTGTCGCTGTGCTCGATCCTGTTCGGCTCACCGGTTGAAGCGAAAAGCGCACCGGTACTGACGCTGATCTTCATCGCCATTTTCGTACTGCTGACCCTGTCGGTGTCCGGCCTCGGCCACGCGACCTTGCTGGTGATCCAGAAGTGGGCGACCTACGTGTTCGGCGCGCTGAACATTCTGGTCGGTGGTTTCCTCTGCGCGACCATCGACTGGAGCGCGGTATTCAACGCCACGCCGGCGCCGATGAGCGCAATGATCATTGGCATCGGCACCATGGCCGCCGGCACCGGCATCGGTTGGGCCAACGCCGGCGCCGACATGTCGCGCTATCAACATCGCAGCGTCAAGGCTGTGCGCCTTGTTGCTTCTGCCGCGTTCGGCGCGGGGATTCCGCTGGTGTTGCTGATCACCCTCGGCGGCTTGCTGTCGGTGGGCAACAACGACCTCGCCTCGGCGACTGACCCGATCGTGGCGATCCGCGACATGCTGCCAACCTGGATGGCCGTGCCGTACCTGATCACCGCGTTCGGTGGCTTGCTGCTGTCGAACAACCTGTCGGTGTATTCCGCCGGTTTGACCACGCTGACCCTTGGCTTGAAGGTCAAACGTGTCTATGCCGTGGTGGTCGATATCGTCGCGATCTTCGCCGGTTCGATCTACTTCATGCTGATCGCCGACAGCTTTTACGGACCGTTCATCACCTTCATTTCCCTGCTGGCGGTGCCGATCACGGCGTGGGTCGGAATCTTCGTCGTCGACCTGATTCACCGTCATTACTACAGCCCGAAAGACCTGCTCGACGTCAGCCCGAACAGCGCTTACTGGTATCGCGGCGGTATCGAATGGCGTGCGTTTGGTGCGTGGGCGATTGCCATCGTCCTCGGCTTCAGTTTCACCACCATCGGCACCACCGCCGAGAACGTCTGGTTCAAAGGCTTCCTGTCCGACTCGTGGCTGGGCCACAACGGCCTCGGCTGGATCGTGACCTTCGTGGTGGCCGGTGGCATTTACTTCGTCCTCGGCGGGGCGAAAGATCGCCGCGCCGCGCCAACCGAGAATGCTCATGCCTAAGATGTTGCACACCGGCCAGGTCATCATCGACCTGGTCATGGCCGTGGATAAACTGCCGCAGATTGGCGGTGACGTGCTGGCGCAGTCGGCCGGCTTCGAAGCCGGCGGCGGTTTCAACGTGATGGCGGCGGCGGTGCGTAATGGCCTGCCGGTGGTTTACCTTGGTCGCCATGGCACTGGGCGTTTCGGTGATCTCGCGCGCCAGGCGATGAACGCCGAGGGGATTCACATCGGCATCACCGAACCCGCACAGAAAGACACCGGTTTGTGTGTGGCGCTGACCGATGCGTCGGCCGAGCGCAGTTTCATTTCCTACATCGGCGCTGAAGGTGAGGTGAATGAGGCGGATCTGAACAGCGTGCCGGTCGAGGCGGGTGATTACGTTTATCTCAGCGGCTACAGCCTGCTCCACGAAGGCAAGGCCCAAGCGTTGCTCGACTGGACGTTGGCGTTGCCGGCGACGATCAATGTGGTGTTCGATCCGGGCCCGTTGGTGGAGTCGCCGGACTCGCTGCTGATGAAAGCGTTGCTGCCGCGCATTGATGTGTGGACCAGCAACAGTGTCGAAGCGTTGCGCTTTACCGGCGCTGAGGACATTGGCGCAGCGCTGGATCATCTCGCTGAATATCTGCCCAAAGAGGTGCTGATGGTGGTGCGGGACGGGCCGCAGGGTTGCTGGATTCATCAGGGCGATGAGCGTCGGCATGTGCCGGGGTTTGCCGTGAAAGCGCTGGACAGCAACGGCGCCGGTGATGCTCATGCCGGGGTATTTGTCGCCGGGTTGGCGCAGGGCTTGTCTGCCCATGAAGCGGCGCGGCGGGCGAATGCGGCAGCGGCTTTGGCGGTGACGCGCTGGGGGCCGGCGACCGCGCCGGGGGCGGCTGAAGTGGATGCGTTTATCCGCGAGTCCGGTGGCGCCTGATAGATAGCTTTCGCGAGCAGGCTCGCTCCCACAGGGGATTTATGTTCGCCTCAGATCCAATGTAGGAGCTGCCAAAGGCTGCGATCTTTTGATCTTATAACAGCAAAGATCGCAGCCAACTGCAGCTCCTGCATGATTAGCGATCACACGATCACACGATCACACGATCACACGATCACACGATCACACGATCACACGATCACACGATCATATCGCTCAGCTATCCAGCTTGCGCGCCGCTTCAACGCCAGCGGCACTGAGCTTGATCGGCAGGTTCAACGAATGTTCGCCAGCCTCGTTGCAGGTCACATGCCCGTGGTGAATCAGTCCACGATCCTGCAAAGCGGCGAGGGCGCTGGCCACGACCTTCTCGCCCCGGTAATTGTCCAGCACTTCTTTGCCCAGACCACTCGGGTGGGCGTGCAGCAGGCGGGTGAGGACTTCTTTTTCCAGGTTTTTATCGACGTTCATGGTTACCTCTTCATTGGATTGAATAGGACGCTCGCGTCGGCGAACTACTGACCGGAGCCTTCGGAACCGGAGCCACCGGTGGTGGTTTTCGAGCCGACGCCGGGCCCCGCATTATCGGGAGCCGCAGGGGAGTCGGGCGTGTTCATCCCGCCCTGACGACCCGGGTCACTGCCCTGAGTGCGCGGATCGGTACCGGTGGCGGGAGGCTGATTGATCAGGGGCACGCCCGAGCCATCGGTGTTCATGCCGGGAGCACTGTTGATGGCGGGCGCGCGGGGCGGGGTCGGGTCGGTAGGGCCGGTGCCCGCAGCGGTGGCGGATGCGGCGAAAACCGCAGGGCAGAGCAGGGCGCTGAATACGAAAGCGGTCAACCTTGACGGGATCATAGGGCTTCTCCAGTGATTGGAATCCTTACCTGTCGTTGGTCTGCCCTCTGAGCGGATTGGTGCCTGATCAGCGACGAACGGTCTGGATCGCCGCTGCGGTTTTGACGGTGAGTCGACGCCAGAGCAGACGACCCACGGTGATCAGCCAGTTCGCAAACGCCAAGGCCAATATCGTGAGCAGCAGCGTCGCCATGCCCTGTTCAACGATGATTTTCCCGGCCAGTAACGGAAAGCCGAACACGCCGATAAAGTACGAAAGACTGAACAGCAACAGGGCCTGTGAAGTCGTGCCGGCCGGTGCTTCGTTGGCCGCCAAACCGTTGATCACCGAATACGTCAGCCCATAGCCGACGCCGAGCATCAACGCCGCCAGCAGATAGCTGAATCCACTGTGCACGCCGAAGGCGAACAGCATGATCGAGCCGAGCATCAGCGCCGACAACAGGCACGATGCGCGCAATGGATCACGCTTGACGACATATCCGGCGATCAGCATCCGACTGCTGATTGCCGCGCTCATGAAGCCGAGAAAGAACAACGAATAATCCAGCGAGCGTGCCGCCGCATAACTGGTCTGGAAACTCGACAGACCGCCGAATACGCAGCCGCCGAGCCCAACCATGATGATCGGAAACAGCGCACGCGAGCTGAGCACTTGAGTGGTCGCTTGCCAGCTGATTTTTGCCGTCGTCGGGGTTTGCGTGCTTTTCAGTCGAGCACCCAGCTGCCAGAACAGCAGCACCCCGATCAGGCTTGCCAGCGCCGCCAGATAAAACGCCGAGGTCACTGGCAAGCCCAGCGCACTGGCTGCCCGTCCGAGCAAAGGGCCGCTGCCAATCCCGGTCATCATGCTGCCCGACAGCAGCGCGAAGTATTTGGCGCGCTGCGCCGGTGTGACCAGGCTGGCGACGATGATCGGCCCCAGGGTGTAGAAAACGCCCCATCCCAAACCCAGCAGCAAACCGAAAAACAGCAGCAGATTGCCAAACCCCGGCGTCATGGCAAAGCCCAGACTCGCCGCCACCAGCAACAGACCGAACAGGGCAATCGAACGCGCCGCACCGAGCCAGTCCGACAAATGCCCGGACACCAGCACCGCGACAAACGTACTGAGCATCGCCGCCGAAATCACACTGCCGGCGTCGTGTTCATTACCGCCGCGAGAACCGATCAACAAGGACAGTAAAAACGTCGAGCCATAGGACAGCGACAGCAGATAACTGGCGAGACAGAACAGACCGAACAGCTTGCCTGAAACCTTGGGTATTGCTGGCGACATGACGCGAATCCTTAAGCGGAAAAATTCAGCGCCGTCTGTTTAACACGTCAGGCAGGCGGCTTAGGTGTGAGCTTGGCGAAGTCAGGATCGCTGTGCGCCGGAGTAACGCTCAGGCGATGCCGATCTCTTCCTTGAATTGCTCCATGAAACCCTTCAGACGCTGATGGCGGATCTGCGCCAAACGCTGGCCGGTGGCGGTCTGGAAACCGTCAGCGAGGTGCAGCAGTTTGGTCTGAAAGTGATCGAGGCAAAAACGTTTGTCGTCGTAGTCGCGCTGTTTCGCTTCGGGATCCTGCGGGTCGTACAACGCCGAGCCCATGCGCCCGGCGATATAGAACGTACGGGCGACGCCGAGCATGCCCAACGAGTCGAGGCGGTCAGCGTCCTGGACGATTTTCGCTTCGAGAGTGCGTGGGGTGATGTTGGCGGAGAAACTGTGGGCTTCGATGGCGTGGGCGACGGCCATGATTTTTTCTTCCGACCAGTTCAGATCGGCCAGCACTGACGAAGCTTTATCTGCCGCCAGCCGCGAAGCCTGCGAACGCAGTGGCGAATTCTTCTCGACGGCGACGCAATCGTGCAAGAGCACGGCGGCCAACAACACCTCCTGATCGCCGCCTTCTTCTTCATGCAGCGTACGCACGTTGTGCCAGACCCGTTGCAGGTGCGCGAGGTCGTGAGCGCCGTCGTCGGACGGCTCCAATGCGTACGGCAGTAACTCTGCTGCCAGTGCCTCCACCGGTGTAAAAAACTCAAGGTTCATAAACATCCTTTTAGACTGTCGAAGTCACTGTGTGGGAGCGAGCCTGCTCGCGAATGCTGTCTGTCAATCAACAATGCAGGTGACTGAAAGGACGCTTTCGCGAGCAGGCTCGCTCCCACAGGGAACTGCAGTGTTTGCAACATTGCGCAGGGTAGTGTGTGTTTTGCCATGTGACGAGCGCCGCCCACGGCCTTAGTATGGCGTTTTCCTTTTCCGACAAGGCCCGTCCATGACGATCGACATCCGCCCGGCGACCCCCAGCGATGCTCCGCAAATCCTCGCCTTCATCACTGAACTCGCCGATTTCGAAAAGGCCCGCCACGAAGTCATCGCCAGCGTTGCCGACATCGAACGCAGCCTGTTCGGCGAAGGCGCCACCGCCCACGGCCTGATCTGCCTACGCGACGGTTTGCCAATCGGTTTCGCGGTGTTCTTCTTCAGCTACTCGACCTGGCTCGGCAGCAACTGCCTGTACCTCGAAGACCTCTACATCACCCCCGAACAACGCGGCGGCGGTGCCGGCAAAACCCTGTTGCGTCACCTGGCAAAAATCGCCTGCGACAACGACTGCGGCCGCTTCGAATGGAGCGTGCTCGACTGGAACACGCCGGCCATCGATTTCTACAAGTCCCTCGGCGCGCAACCTCAGGAAGAGTGGGTGCGCTACCGCATGGATGGCAAAGTCCTGCGTGAGTTTGCCGAGGGCTGAGCACAATGATGGCAATCCGGCAGTAATTCGATTGTCGCCAGCGCTCTAGTCCGGCATCCTACGCGCCATTTTTGCGCGCTCACGGACGACACCTGCAATGCCTCTGGCACAATTTCTCCACGCCCGTGGAGCCTTCGCTACGTCAACGAGTGACCAGCGATGAGCGGACTACGGGCGTCAATGCGTCTGTATGGCCTGGTGAAAAACTCAGGCTCGAGCGACAACCCCAAGCGGCAACCGGTCGACATTCTCTGCATGACAAATCGTACGGGGGGCACAGCCATTCGTGCGTTCGTGTCACGGCTCGATGCCGAGTTGATGAGGCGCAGTGCCGGGCTTGACGATTACCGCGTGATAGCGCTGCGCACCTTCGATCCGACGGCGTTTATCGACGCTCATCAAGGTTGGCTGACGCTGCACGTCTGTTGCGGTTTCGTCGCCCCTGCCGGGCATTCGCTGCTCAAGGACGGCGGGTTGATGCCGATGGGCTGGTACGTCTATTCCGAGATCGGCCAGTGGACGGCCCAGCATCATCTCGACCTCGGCGCACAAATGGCCGATTTGCTGCAATCGACTTACGAACGCAATCACCTGCGCAACTACAACGCCTGGCTCAACGAGCTGGATGACGCGACGCCTGCCGAGCTGGCATGGCATGTCGATCAAGCCTGGCAACATCTGCAGATCGCTACATCCCCCGACAGCCGTGAACACTGCCACGCCCTGTTCGACCCCGTCGACAACCGCTGGCGCTTCGCCGCGACCGAAGTCGATCTCCACCAGCCGCACCCGGAACCCCTGAAGCAAGGAGCTTTGAATTGAGTGGTAAACCTGCTGCACGCGTCACCGACCCGACCGCCTGCCCACTGCCAGGGCATGGCACCAACCCGATTGTTTCCGGCTCGCCCGACGTCTTCTTCGACGGCCTCGCCGCCGCGCGCATGACCGATAAATCGGCGTGCGGCAGCCCGATCACCGGCGCCGTTTCCGGCACCGTGTTCATCAACGGCCTGAATGCCGCCACGCTCGACAGCACCGGAGGCCATGGCAATGTCGTGGTCGGTGGTTCGGGGACGGTGATCATTGGCCAGAGCGGCGGAGGGGCAGCGTTTAGCGGGCTGTTGCCGATGCCGGTGCATTTCAATGATCGGATGCAGATTGTTGATGAAAACAGCGGTGAACCGCTTTCCTATATTGCCTACGTCATCGAACGGGCGGATGGAACGCTGGAACGAGGCGTCACTGATGCCAAGGGTCATACCCACACGGTCAGTTCGCACCTCAAAGAAACCATCAAACTGTACGTGGAGTAATACCGATGGGAGCTCAATCCGGAGCCGTTCAAGGATGCATCGGGAGACTGGTCGCCAGTCATGAGTTGACGACAAAAGAGGATCAGACGGTCAAACCCGTGACGCTTGCCAGAGAGGTTGTGGCTTTTTTCATTGGCGGTGCTGGCGATTCGGAAAGTTACTACGGAGACGGGCCTAGCAACTACACCTTGCGGGCCATGGAAGCTTTGCAGATCCGTTTGGGCTCGAGCTATGGCGGCAAATTCCAACCCTATTACATGGGATACAACGATGTAAAAGGGGATGCCGACCTCGAAGAGTTTGTATTCTCCAAGCTGCCTCACAAGTCCGCACATGTCTACATTGTGGGTCATAGTCTGGGCGGGTGGAACGGCGCGCATTTGTCGCAGATTCTCACCGATAAAGGTTATATCGTGAAAATGCTCGTTACTCTGGATCCTGTGGGAGAAGGTGTGATGGTGGCGTTGATTTCGGATATTTACTGGTCGGAGCCAACGCCCAAGGCTGAAACCTGGATCAACGTTCGGGCAGAGCCTGACGAGATGGATCGAACCGACGTAGTCGCTTGGGTGGGGGGCAAGTGGGATATCGAATCCGGTCCCGATGTTATGGGGATCGTCAAATTCAACCATTACTCGGCCTTGAGATTGTATGAGTCCCGCCTGGAGTGCGGGCAGTCGGCATTGGATTTGTCGGCGAGTTCAATTGCTGGTTACTTGAGGGAAGGTGCATGAGATGGGTATTGCTGATCGCTGTGTCGTTATTGTGCGTTGCCTGCGCAAAGTCTCATGACATCACCCCCGCGACATTGGGCTATGAATCGATTACACCGCGCTCGAAAAGCGTTTTTTTTGAGGTCAATTTCAATTCGGATGTGGAACTGCTGGAGATTTTCTGGCGGGAAAAGAAAGCGAACAGCTTTGATCAGGTGTTTATTTGTGCCTTGGGTGATGACACGGACTTTTCCATTGAACATACGATATCGAAAGCAGCAATGGGTTTGGTCAGAGAAAACAAGGAGCATTTGAACAAGGCCGGATTCGGATATACCGCGAGCATTGCTTTCAAGGACGTTGGTGAAAAAAAAAGGACCTCGAAGTACTTGAGTCGTGACGCCATAAAAGGCTTGTTGAAAGACAAGCAGATGATTCCGTGCAAAGTGGTGGTTACGGCAACGGGTTATAAGGCGTATTACACCAAATCACTGTACATCCCCGTTGCAGATGTCTTTTCTGCCCTGTCGGACTACGACAGTTTTCGATGACGTGCCCGGCAGTTGATTTTTGGAGTGGTAATGGCAAGGTTGCTTTTGGTTTTTTTGTTTGCGTTGTGTTCCTCTTGCATGCATTTGGATGTTCCCCCCGCAAGGCTTGAGTTTGTCTCGATCAATCACGAGATAGCTTCCTCTTACGACCTGCGTTTCACCTCCGACCGAAACCTCGTGGACCTCTATGAAGATCATGGTCGGCGAGGTCAGATTGGTACGTGGATCCATTGCTCGTTGAACGGCGATGCGGATTTTTCCATCGAACATGAAATCGTTCTGGAAGCCTCGGGAATCGTCAGCGGGATGCGCTTGATCGAAGGCGATCGTCGCTATGAAATGTTCGCGAATATCAGTGTCGAGAATCACGCCGTCAATGACGGCCGTAATCATATTAGACCGGTTGAGTTGGTGCAGATCTTCAAGCCGCAGGAATACATTCCGTGCAAGGTGGTGATCACCGCGTTCCCGTTCGTGGCGTATTACTCGAAAGTCATGTACATGCCCACGTCGCGGTTCATTGCTGCAATAGAAAATCCTCGCGTGGCGCCCGCGCGTATTTCGCTTGAACAGTCCGACCGACCGAGGTCGTTGCTGCCTTTTGCCTCCGTGTGCATCGTGCGCTGGCGCTATGACCTGGCGCTGGGATATGACCAGATTGAAAGCCTCGGACTCTGTAGCGACGTACCCTATGCCGGCATGCTGGCCTCATTTGCGCCGAGCAACACGAAGCTGAAGGTTGTTTCAGGTTCAAAGGAAAACCCGGCGCCCTTCGCGGCGTACACCATTATTCGCGCTGACGGACGCCGGGAGCCCGGAGTAACTGACGACAAGGGCCGTACACATGAGGTGGGATTCAGCGAGGACGAAACAGTGAGGATCCTGATCAACAACAATCTGGATGTCGTTCAGCGCTGGACAAAATGGACTGACGCTATCCCAGAATATGGGATGTAAAATTACATATTGAGATTTCCAGTCTGAAAGGTCTATAGTCCGTCGCACTCACTGCCAAAAACAAAACAGGTGAAGCGATGCTGGCGCAATTGATCGCGCTCGATTGGGGGACGACCTCATTACGTGCTTACAAACTCGCGGCGGACGGTGTGGTGCTGGAGCAGCGCGCGCTGTCGTCCGGGATCATGCAACTGCCGAAGACTCCGCGAGTCATCAACGGTCGCGAATGTGCCGACGGTTTTGAATTGGCCTTCGATGAGGCCTGCGGCGACTGGCTTGATGCGCAGCCGAATCTGCCGGTGATTGCCTGCGGCATGGTCGGCAGTGCGCAGGGCTGGCGTGAAGCGGCCTACTGCGAGACGCCGGCGAACGTCGCCAATCTCGGAAACTCCCTACAAACAGTTGTCAGTCTGCGCGGCACCGTGGTGCATATCGTGCCGGGCGTGATCCAACGTTCGCGTCTGCCGAACGTGATGCGCGGCGAAGAAACCCAAGTGCTCGGCGTGCTGCAGAATCTGCCGATTGAGGCAGGCGCTGATCTGTTGATCGGCCTGCCGGGCAGCCACTCGAAATGGGTGGACGTGGTCGATGGCTGCATCATTCACTTCGACACGTTTATGACCGGCGAGGTGTTCGCCGTGCTCAGTGAACACAGCATCCTCGGCCGGACCCTGAAGCAAGGCGCGACGTTCGATGCTCCGGCGTTTGACCGGGGCGTGCAGATTGCGCAGTCGGCGGACGGCGAACTTGGCGTGCTGTCGACCTTATTCAGCGCCCGTACCTTGGGCTTGACCGGCGAACTCAGCCCGACCGCGCAGGCGGATTATCTGTCCGGCCTGATGATCGGCCATGAACTGGCGGCACTCGCCAGCGTTCAGCGCCGGCGCCGTAACAATCCGAATCTTCCTTCGATCATCCTCATCGGTAACGCGCAACTCTGCGCGCGCTACAGCCGCGCGCTCGATGCCTGTGGTTTCGCCAACGTGACGCTGGCCGAGCAGGCCACCGAGCGTGGCTTGTGGCAACTGGCGCTGGCTGCCGGACTGATCGATTCCTCATCCCGTTAACCCTGACTGGAGGCCTGACATGCTCAAGCAAGCACTGGCACAAAACGGTCTGATCGCGATCCTGCGTGGCCTGCACCCGCAGGAAGCCGCGGCTGTCGGAGAAGTCCTGTATGCGGCCGGATTTCGCGTCATCGAAGTACCGCTCAATTCCCCTTCGCCGTACGAAAGTATCCGTATCCTGCGTAAGGCCCTGCCCGCCGATTGCCTGATCGGTGCCGGCACGGTGCTGACGCCGGAGCAGGTCGAGTTGGTGAAAGAAGCCGGCGGCCAAGTGATCGTCATGCCGCACAGCGATGCCAAGGTCTTGCGCGCGGCAAAAGCGGCGGGGCTGTACTTATCGCCGGGTGTCGCCACGCCCACCGAAGCCTTCGCGGCGCTGGAGGAGGGCGCGGACATTCTCAAGCTGTTTCCGGCCGAGCAGATGGGCCCGGCCGTCGTCAAAGCCTGGCTCGCGGTGTTGCCATCCGGGACGGTGCTGGCGCCGGTCGGCGGTATCACGCCGGACAATATGCAGGCGTTTATCGACGCTGGCGTGAAAGGTTTCGGCCTCGGCTCCGGCCTGTTCAAACCGGGCATGACCCCGGAGCAAGTGGCGGTGAATGCCAAGGCCTACGTGGCCGCGTGGAAGGCGCTTCGTTAAGACTTTCTGGCGCTGCGTGCGCTGCATCTAATAAGAGCTGCATTTACAAAAGAGAGCAGAGATGAAAATCACCAAACTCACCACCTTCATCGTCCCGCCGCGCTGGTGTTTCCTCAAGGTCGAAACCGACGAGGGTGTGACCGGTTGGGGCGAACCCGTGGTCGAAGGTCGCGCGCACACCGTGGCCGCTGCCGTTGAGGAATTATCCGACTACCTGATCGGCAAAGACCCACGCAACATCGAAGACATCTGGACCGTGCTCTATCGCGGCGGTTTCTACCGTGGCGGCGCGATCCATATGAGCGCACTGGCCGGCATCGATCAGGCGCTGTGGGACATCAAAGGCAAGGCCCTCGGTGTGTCGGTCAGCGATCTGCTCGGCGGTCAGGTGCGTGACAAGATTCGTGTGTATTCGTGGATCGGCGGCGACCGTCCGGCCGACACCGCGCGTGCGGCGAAAGAAGCGGTGAGCCGTGGTTTCACGGCGGTGAAAATGAACGGCACCGAAGAGCTGCAGTTCCTCGATACCTTCGAAAAAGTCGATCTGGCACTGGCCAACGTTGCCGCTGTGCGTGATGCGGTCGGGCCGAACGTCGGCATCGGCGTCGACTTCCATGGCCGGGTGCACAAGCCAATGGCCAAGGTGCTGATGAAGGAACTCGACCCGTACAAACTGATGTTTATTGAAGAGCCGGTGCTCAGCGAAAACTACGAAGCGTTGAAAGAACTGGCGCCGCTGACCAGCACACCGATTGCTCTCGGTGAGCGGCTGTTCTCGCGTTGGGACTTTAAACGCGTGTTGAGCGAAGGCTACGTCGACATCATCCAGCCGGATGCTTCCCACGCGGGCGGCATCACCGAAACCCGCAAGATCGCCAACATGGCCGAAGCCTACGATGTGGCGCTGGCGCTGCATTGCCCGTTGGGCCCGATTGCGCTGGCGGCGTGTTTACAACTGGACGCTGTTTGTTACAACGCGTTTATCCAGGAGCAAAGCCTGGGCATCCATTACAACGAGAGCAATGACCTGCTCGACTATGTGAAGGATCCACGGGTGTTCGATTACGACAAAGGTTTTGTGAAGATTCCGAACGGGCCGGGGTTGGGCATCGAGATCAACGAGGAATACGTGATCGAACGTGCGGCCGTCGGCCACCGCTGGCGCAACCCGATCTGGCGTCATGCCGATGGCAGTTTTGCCGAGTGGTGATTTGTCTCTGACACACCACAACCCCCTGTGAGATCGTTCCCACGCTCTGCGTGGGAATGCCTCAATGGACGCTCTGCGTTCGCTTTTGGGACGCAGAGCGTCCCGGGCTGCATTCCCACGCGGAGCGTGGGAACGATCAGACAGGGTGCAGTGCAGGCCTCAGGCCGACCTCAATAAACATAAAAAGAGGCTCTCCCCATGCAACCGCAAACCCTCACCGGGCAGGCGTCTTTAGTCACGCCCAGCCGCAAGCGGTTTTTCATCATGGTGTTGCTGTTTATCACCGTGGTCATCAACTACCTCGACCGCAGCAACCTGTCGATTGCCGCGCCGGCGCTGACCAGTGAGCTGGGCATCGATCCGATTCACGTCGGCCTGATTTTCTCCGCGTTTGGCTGGACCTACGCCGCCATGCAGATTCCCGGCGGCTGGTTGGTCGATCGCGTGCCGCCGCGGATTCTTTACAGCGTAGCGTTGCTGCTGTGGTCGCTGGCCACGGTGATGCTTGGTTTCGCGGCCAGTTTCATCGCATTGTTCGTGCTGCGCATGGCGGTCGGTGCACTGGAAGCGCCGGCGTATCCGATCAACAGCCGCGTGGTCACGACGTGGTTTCCCGAACGTGAACGCGCCACGGCCATCGGTTTCTACACATCAGGGCAGTTCGTCGGTCTGGCATTTCTGACTCCGGTGCTGGCCTGGCTGCAACACGAGTTCGGCTGGCACATGGTGTTCGTCGCCACCGGTGCGGTGGGCATCATTTGGGCGGCGATCTGGTACGCGGTGTATCGCGAGCCACGGGATTTCAAAGGTGCCAACGAGGCGGAAATCGATCTGATCCGCGAGGGCGGTGGTCTGGTCGATATTCAACAAGAGTCCGCCGCGGTCAAAGCCAAATTCAGCTGGACCGACTTGGGCATCGTGCTGACCAAGCGCAAGTTATGGGGCATCTACCTCGGCCAGTTCTGCCTGAACTCGACGCTGTGGTTTTTCCTGACGTGGTTCCCGACCTATCTGGTGAAATATCGCGGCATGGACTTCATCAAGTCCGGTCTGTTGGCGTCGCTGCCGTTTCTCGCAGCGTTCGTTGGTGTGCTGTGTTCGGGATTCTTTTCCGACTTTTTGATTCGTCGCGGCTGCACCGTCGGCTTTGCGCGCAAGTTGCCGATCATCGGCGGACTGCTGATTTCCACTTCGATCATCGGTGCCAATTTCGTTGAGTCGACACCGCTGGTGATTGCCTTCCTCGCGTTGGCGTTCTTCGGCAACGGTCTGGCCTCGATCACTTGGTCGCTGGTGTCGACACTGGCGCCGGCGCGCTTGCTCGGCCTGACCGGCGGGGGGTTCCATTTCATCGGCAACCCGTCGGCAATTGCCACGCCGATCGTCATCGGTTTCCTCGCCAGCGGCGATTCGTTCGCGCCGGCGATCACCTATATCGCGGTGCTCGCCTTGATCGGTGCATTGTCCTACGTGCTGCTGGTCGGCAAGGTCGAGCGTATCGAGTTGTAGTGGTCTGCGTCGGGCGACCATAATGCCGCCCGTTCCTTCGCTCAACGGTAAAAGGCTGGATATGCAGGAAGACGCTCCGGAAAAAACCAAGGACGCCGCGCCCACCGGCACGCAGACGCTGTTGCGCGGCCTGGGTGTGGTGCAAGCGGTGGCCAGTGGCGCCCGCGATCTCAAGGAAATTGCCCGGCTGATCGGCACCACGCGCAGCACCACCCATCGTCTGGCCAGTTGCCTGGTGGATGAGCGCTATCTGCGCGTGGTGCCGCAAGTCGGTTATCTGCTCGGGCCGAAGCTGATCGAACTGGGTTTCCAGGCGCGCGAAGAGTTGCCGCTGGTGACCTTGGCCGGGCCCTATCTGGACGAGTTGTCGGCATTGACCGGCGACACCGTGCACTTGGGCATTCGTGAAGGCGATGAAGTGCTGTATCTGCTGAAGAATCCGGGGCGCAATGGTCCGGAAATGCGTTCGCGGGTCGGCCATCGCATGCCGCTGGCACGCACCGGTATCGGTAAGGCGTTGATGCTCGATGACTCGCCGAAAGATTGGCAGCGTCTGTACGACATCAGTCTGCCGGCCGGTGGGAAGAGTCAGTTCTGGCCGCAGCATCCCCAACAGTCGTGGGAACAGCTGGAGCAGCGCATGACCGAATACGTCGCCGGTGGCTACGCGTTCGATCTGGAGGACAACGAACCGTCGATCCGCTGTGTGGCGGCGCCGATTCGCGATGCGAGCAAGGGCATTGTGGCGGCGATCAGTATCGCCAGCACCGTGCCGTACATGCCGCTGGAAAAAATGGCCGAGCTGATTCCCCTGATCAAAGGGGTCACAGCCCGGCTCTCGGCGGAACTCGGTCTAAAGGTTTAAACCTTGAGCGTTGCCATGTCGATCACGAAACGGTACTTCACGTCGCCGGCGATCATCCGGGCGTAAGCCTCGTTGATCTGGCGGATGTCGAGCATTTCGATGTCGCAGGTGATGTTGTGCTCGGCGCAGAAATCCAGCACTTCCTGGGTTTCAGCAACGCCACCGATCAACGAACCGGCCAATACGCGACGGCTCATTACCAGTTTGCCAGCGTGGACCGGTGGATCGATCGGCTCGATCAGACCGACCAGAATGTGCACACCGTCGAAACGCAGAGTGTCGAGGTACGGGTTGAGATCGTGCTGCACCGGAATGGTGTCGAGCAGGAAGTCGAAGTAACCGGCCGCGGCTTTCATCTGCTCGGCGTCGGTGGAAACGATTACGTGATCGGCACCCTGACGACGACCTTCTTCAGCCTTGCTCGCCGAGCGGGTGAACAGCGTGACTTCAGCGCCCATGGCCTTGGCGAATTTGATGCCCATGTGGCCGAGGCCGCCCATGCCGAGAATCCCTACCTTGTCGCCAGCCTTGACGCCGTAGTGCTTGAGCGGCGAGTAGGTGGTGATGCCGGCGCAGAGGATCGGCGCGGCGCTGGCCAGTGCGAGTTTTTCCGGAATACGCACGACGAAGTGTTCGCTGACGACGATGCTGTCCGAATAACCGCCCATGGTGTTGCTGCCATCGACCCGATCCGGGGTGGCGTAGGTCATGGTCGGACCTTCGAGGCAATATTGCTCAAGGTTCGACTGGCAGGCTTCGCAAGTGCGGCAGGAGTCGACCATGCAGCCAACGCCGACCAGATCGCCGACTTTGTGTTGGGTGACCTTCGCACCGATCGCGGTGACTTTTCCGACGATCTCGTGGCCGGGCATCAACGGATAAACGGCAATGCCCCATTCGTTGCGCGCCTGGTGGATGTCGGAGTGGCAGACGCCGCAATACAGAGTCTCGATGGCGACGTCGTCGGCGCGCGGGCTGCGGCGTTCGAATTTCATCGGGGCGAGGGGAGTGGTGGCCGATTGGGCGGCATAGCCGATGGCGGTGTACATGTGAAACCTCGCAAAAGCAGGAACAAGTGAGGCGGCGCATTTTGGGCGTCGACTGACTGGTCGGCCATGACGATTCCTCCGGGTCTCATGCCTAATCCTCCGGCATGCGGGTTTGTTCGGTCGCATTGGCAAAAGGATCTGCGATGATGCTTGCATCCCTTTTTTCGCTCCATTTTCAGTGAAGAGCTTTGATGCAATTAACCCGTCATCTTGATGCCAATGCCCGGCTGGTTTCGCTGATCGAACCGCTGGCGCTGCGCGATGGTTATTCGCAGACCGGATTGCCCGGTGTGCAGGTGCTGCGCGCCAGTTGCGACGTTGCCCGTGGCCCGCACATTTATGAACCGAGCCTGATGATCATCGCCCAGGGCAGCAAACTGGCGTTCCTCGGGCCGCGCACCATGGAGTACGGCGCCGGGCATTATCTGATTCAGGCGCTGCCGGTGCCGTTCGAATGCGAGACGTTTGCCTTGCCGGATGCGCCATTGCTCGGGGTGTCGGTGGCGATTGATCGGGTGCTGCTCGGTGAACTGGTGTTGGCCATGGGACTGGCGCCCGGGCGGCATATTCCGGCACAGACACCGGAGTCGATGACCTCGGTGGTGCTCGACGATGACATGCGTGGTTGTGTCGAACGCTTGCTGAGCTGTCTGCACGATCCGCTGGAATGCCAGATTCTCGGGCCGGCGCGGGTGCGCGAGTTGTTATTCGTCGCGTTGCGCGGGCCACAAGCGGATGTGTTGCGCGCGTTGGTGGAGCAGCAGGGGCAGTTTGCGCGGGTCGCGGCGTCGATCAGTCATCTGCATGCGCATTACACCGAGCCGTTGAATGTCGAGACCCTGGCCGGTTGCGCGAACATGAGCGTGTCGACGTTTCATGAGCATTTCAAACGCAGCACGTTGCTGTCGCCGGTGCAGTATCTGAAGCGTTTGCGCTTGTTGAAGGCGCAGACGTTGCTGGTGGCGGAGGGGTTGGGTGTGGCGCAGGTCGCGCATCGGGTGGGGTATCAGAGTACGTCGCAGTTCAGCCGCGAGTACAAGCGCTACTTCGAACGCAGCCCGGGTGACGAGCGCGCCGCCTGAGCTGACGAAGATCCCCTGTAGGAGTGAGCCTGCTCGCGATAGGGGTGTGTCAATCAGCATCATCAGTCAACTGACACACCGCAATCGCGAGCAGGCTCACTCCTACAGGGTTCGGTGGTGTTGCAGGAATTGTGGGCAACAAAAAGGCCCCCATTTCGGAAGCCTTGATGTTCAGCGCTTCGACTTACATGTTCGGATAAGTCGGGCCGCCAGCGCCTTCCGGCGTGACCCAGGTGATGTTCTGCGAAGGGTCCTTGATGTCACAGGTCTTGCAGTGCACGCAGTTCTGCGCATTGATCTGGAAGCGCTTCTCGCCGTCTTCCTTGGTGATCACTTCGTACACGCCGGCCGGGCAATAGCGCTGCGCCGGTTCGTCGTACAGCGGCAGATTCTTGCTGATCGGGATGCTCGGGTCGGTCAGCTTCAGGTGGCACGGCTGTTCTTCTTCGTGGTTGGTACCGGAGATGAACACCGAGCTGAGTTTGTCGAAGCTGAGTTTGCCGTCCGGCTTCGGATAGTCGATCTTCTTGCAGTCGGCCGCGAGCTTGAGGCAAGCGTAATCCGGCTTGGTGTCGTGCAGGGTGAACGGCAGTTTGCCGCCGAAGATGTTCTGGTCCAGCCAGTTGAAACCGCCGCCAACGATGGCGCCGAACTTGTGGATCGCCGGGCCGAAGTTGCGGCTGGCGAACAGTTCGTCGTAGAGCCAGCTCTTCTTGAACGCATCGACGTAAGTGGTCAGCTCTTCAGTGCCGTCCTTTTCTGCGAACAGTGCGTCAGCCACCGATTCAGCGGCGAGCATGCCGGACTTCATCGCAGTGTGGCTGCCTTTGATCTTGGCGAAGTTCAGGGTGCCGAGGTCGCAACCGATCAGCGCGCCGCCCTTGAAAACCATTTTCGGCAGCGAGTTCAGGCCACCTTTGCAGATCGCGCGGGCGCCATAGCTGATGCGCTTGCCGCCTTCCAGGTATTGAGCCAGCACCGGGTGGTGCTTGAGGCGCTGGAACTCGTCGAACGGCGACAGGTAAGTGTTGCTGTAGGACAGGTCAACGATCAGACCGACCACCACCTGGTTGTTTTCCAGGTGATAGAGGAACGAGCCGCCGGTGTTCTCGGTGCCCATGATGTCCAGCGGCCAACCGGCGGTGTGAACGACCAGACCTGGCTGGTGCTTGGCCGGGTCGATTTCCCAGATTTCTTTCAGGCCGATGCCGTAGTGCTGGGCGTCGGCATCGCTGTCGAGGTTGTAGCGCTTGATCAGTTGCTTGCCGATGTGGCCACGGCAGCCTTCGGCGAACAGCGTGTACTTGCCACGCAGTTCCATGCCCGGGGTGTACAGGCCTTCTTTCGGATTGCCTTCGCGGTCGACGCCGAGATCACCGGTGATGATCCCGCGCACCACGCCTTGTTCGTCGATCAGCGCTTCTTGAGCGGCGAAGCCTGGGTAGATTTCAACGCCAAGGTTCTCCGCCTGCTGAGCGAGCCAGCGGCACAGGTTACCGAGGGAGATGATGTAGTTGCCTTCATTGTGCATGGTCTTGGGCACAAAGAAGTCTGGAATTTTCTGCGCGCTGTCGGCGTTTTTCAGCACGAAAATATCGTCGCGGGTGACCGGCGTGTTCAGCGGTGCGCCGAGTTCTTTCCAGTCCGGGAACAGTTCGTTCAGAGCGCGTGGTTCGAACACGGCACCGGAGAGGATGTGTGCGCCGACTTCGGAGCCTTTTTCGACCACGCAGACGCTGATTTCCTTACCGGCTTCGGCGGCCTTCTGCTTCAGACGGCAGGCGGCGGACAGGCCAGCGGGGCCGGCACCGACGATGACCACGTCGAATTCCATGTATTCGCGTTCCACAGGCTATCTCCTACTCAAGGCTCAACAGTTTTTTTTCTAATTTGGAGGTTTGATGTCGCATCCGCTATTCCTTTACGTTAACGTCAAGGGGAATATTGGAGACCGACCTTTCTCTCTAGGCGGCGCATTATATCTACACCACTCCGAGCGTCCAATACAAACGTTTGTTTGAATCGGCTCCAGCCCAGAGAAATCAAAGAAGCGCGGCTTATGAATGGTCATTTTGCTGTATTGACCGGAATAGGCGTTCCGGTCAAGATACGGGCGGTTTTGCGCTCGTCGTAGGCAGACTGGCGGTTTCAAGAGTACGTCTAAAGACAGGGCACAGGCAGTAGAAGGTGATGCGCAGCGCAGTCTGGCGCGCAGTTTACACAGCGTGAAGAGCAATGACCCGTCGGTCACCCCTGACGAACGGTCGCAGGTCTTCTCGCCGTGCAGTCACCCGACACCCGAGTCGGCGTTTTTAGAGGTGCCCTTTTAGCCTGATGAGCATCAACCGCCAGGTTCGCCTAGGCGACTTTCTTTTCACCGGAGAGTAACGAGGAATCCATGAAGGTTCTTGTAGCTGTCAAACGCGTTGTGGATTACAACGTCAAGGTTCGCGTCAAGGCGGACAATTCCGGCGTCGACCTCGCCAACGTCAAGATGTCGATGAACCCTTTCTGCGAAATCGCAGTGGAAGAAGCCGTACGCCTGAAAGAGAAAGGTGTTGCGACTGAAATCGTCGTCGTCTCCATCGGCCCGACCACCGCTCAGGAGCAGCTGCGTACCGCACTGGCTCTGGGTGCCGACCGTGCCATCCTCGTCGAATCCGCTGAAGATCTGACCTCGCTCGCCGTGGCCAAGCTGCTCAAGGCTGTGGTCGACAAGGAACAGCCGCAGCTGGTGATCCTCGGCAAACAGGCCATCGACAGCGACAACAACCAGACCGGCCAGATGCTCGCTGCACTGAGCGGCTACGGTCAGGGCACGTTCGCCTCGAAAGTCGAAGTCTCTGGCGACAGCGTTGCCGTGACTCGCGAAATCGACGGCGGCGCGCAGACTGTTTCGCTGAAACTGCCTGCAATCGTCACCACCGACCTGCGTTTGAACGAGCCGCGTTATGCGTCCCTGCCAAACATCATGAAAGCCAAGAAGAAGCCTCTCGAAGTGCTGACTCCGGACGCTTTGGGCGTTTCCACCGCCTCCACCAACAAGACCCTGAAAGTCGAAGCGCCGGCTGCACGCAGCGCAGGCATCAAGGTCAAGTCGGTGGCTGAACTGGTTGAAAAACTCAAGAACGAAGCGAAGGTAATCTAAATGACTATCTTGGTTATTGCTGAACACGACAACAAAGTGCTGGCCCCGGCCACGCTGAACACCGTGGCTGCTGCGGCCAAAATCGGCGGCGACATCCACGTTCTGGTTGCCGGCCAAGGCGCTGGCGCCGTGGCTGAAGCCGCTGCGAAAATCGCAGGCGTGAGCAAAGTCCTCAACGCTGACAACGCGGCTTACGCGCATCAGCTGCCGGAAAACGTTGCTCCGCTGGTTGCAGAGCTGGGCGCTGGCTACAGCCACATCCTGGCTGCCGCCACCTCCAACGGCAAAAACATCCTGCCGCGCGTTGCTGCGCAGCTGGACGTTGACCAGATCTCCGAGATCATCTCGGTCGAAAGCGCTGATACCTTCAAGCGTCCGATCTACGCCGGCAACGCCATCGCTACCGTACAGTCGACCGCTGCAATCAAAGTGATCACCGTGCGTGCTACCGGTTTCGACCCGGTAGCTGCTGAAGGTGGTTCGGCTGCTGTGGAAGCCGTTGGCGCTGCACACGACGCGGGCACTTCGAGCTTCGTTGGCGAAGAACTGGCCAAGTCCGATCGTCCAGAGCTGACCGCTGCCAAGATCGTCGTTTCCGGCGGCCGCGGCATGCAGAACGGCGACAACTTCAAACACCTGTACGCTCTGGCCGACAAGCTGGGCGCTGCCGTCGGTGCTTCGCGCGCTGCGGTCGACGCAGGTTTCGTACCGAACGACATGCAGGTCGGTCAGACCGGCAAGATCGTTGCGCCACAGCTGTACATCGCCGTCGGTATCTCCGGTGCGATCCAGCACTTGGCCGGTATG
The DNA here is from genome assembly GCF_977020205.1 of Pseudomonas sp. AIG. NCBI lineage: Bacteria > Pseudomonadati > Pseudomonadota > Gammaproteobacteria > Pseudomonadales > Pseudomonadaceae > Pseudomonas > Pseudomonas sp. AIG. The sequence goes on from NZ_CDROCK010000029.1 coordinate 73,218, forward strand.
AAAGACTCCAAAGTGATCGTTGCGATCAACAAGGACGAAGAAGCGCCGATCTTCCAGGTGGCCGATTACGGTCTCGTGGCGGATCTGTTCGAAGCCGTACCTGAGCTGGAGAAGCTGGTCTAATCCAGCGGCTTCACTTATAAAGAGCCCGGCCTGTTGGTCGGGCTTTTTTTTTGTCTGGGATTTGAGTGGGGAGCGTTTTGCCATGGATCTGCGCTGCGGATGGTTGTTGGGTTTGGCCCTGTTGCCCGGTTTGGCCATGGCCGCTGGCAAATGCGAGCGCCTCGTCGTCACCGGTAGCCCGGACGCGCCGCCGTACCTGTGGCAGGACCCACAGAATCCCAAGCAGTTGATCGGTGCCAGTGCCGACCTGTTGCAGCAAGTGGCCAAGGACTTGGGAATCAAAGTCGAGTTGCTCTACGCCGGCAAACGCTCGCAAGCCCTCGATGAAGTACGCAGCGGGCGCATGGACATGCTCGCCGACGCGCCGCTGACCTTCAATGAGCTGGAAAATCTCGACTACATCTATCCACCGCTGCTGGAAAACGATTATCTGGTGTGGACGCGCAAAGGCTCGACACTGCTCTACAGCGAAGCCAAAGACCTGCACGGCCACACCGGTGCGTTGTCGGAAAAGTCTCGGATGACCCAGGCATTCGGCACCTTCGCCGAGCAGAATTTGACCCTGACCCGGACAGCCAACCTCACTCAGGCGCTACAGAAATTGCTCCTCGGTGAAGTGGAATATGTACTCGCCGGCCGCTACTCGGGCATGGCGGCCGCGCAGGCGTTGGGCATGGCCAATGACCTGTTGGCGTTCGAGCAACCTGTCGACCGCCCAGGGTTGTTCCTCGCGGTTTCCCACAACTCTGCCTGCAACGATCCGTGGTTGCGCGGACAGCTAGCCAAAAAGATGACAGAATTGCCCGCGTCCGGACTGACGGAAGCCGCGCTGCAACGCAATATCGAACGCTGGAAGGCGCAGCAGCAACAGCCGCAACAACCTGTCAGTGCCCCAAAACAGTAGGGATTCTTAGTGAGTATTCGACCTCTTTTCGCGGCTGTGGCCGTTCTGGCTTTGGCCGGTTGTGCGACCGATCCGGCACCCATCGAACAAATGCGCCTGACCGAACAAGCCATCACCCAGGCCAAGGCTGTTGGCGCCACCGCCGACGAAGTGCCGGAAATGAAACTGGCCGAAACCAAATACAACCGCGCCAAAGGCAACATGGCGGACGAGTCCTACCGCAACGCGCGCATGCGTTCGGAACAGGCTGAGCTGGATGCACGTCTGGCCGAAGCCAAAGTGCTGACGCAAAAAAGTGAAGAACAGCTGAATGTGCTGAACACCCGCATCGTCCGTCTGCGCAAGCAACTGGGAGATGCCCAATGAGCCTCAAGTCGAAAGTTGTCGGCGGTCTGATGCTCGCCGGTTGTGCCAGCCTGTTCGGCTGCGCCGGTCAGCACAGCGAATCCGCGCTGCAAGAAGCCAGTGCCGATTTCCAGAAGGTCAAGGAAGACTCCAATGTGCTGCGCATCGCGCCGAAAGACGTGATCCGCGCCGGTGAGTCGCTGGCCCGTGCCGATCGCCTGTCGACCTATTGGGGCAGCGGTTCGGACGTGGTCCATTACGCCTACCTGAGCCAGCGTTACAGCGAAATCGCCCGCGAGCACACCAATCAGGTGCTCAACGAAGAGCGCGCGGCGAAACTGGAACTGGACCGCCAGCGCTTGCAACTGGCCCTGCGTGAATCCAAGTTGCTCAGCGTGCAGCAGCAGGGCAAATGGCTCGAAGAACAGATCGTCGCACTGGCTACCACGCAGACTGACCGTGGTCTGGTGATGACCCTCGGTGATGTACTGTTCGACACCGGTGAAGCGGAACTGAAAAACTCGGCCAACCGCGTCGTGCTGAAGATCGTGCAGTTCCTGCAACTGAACCCGAAACGCGTCGTGCGCATCGAGGGCTACACCGACAGCACCGGCGGCAAACAGGAAAACCTCAAACTGTCCCGTGACCGCGCACAATCGGTGGCGGACGTGCTGATGGACCTGGGCATCGACGACAAACGCATTCAGGTCGAAGGCTACGGCGATGAGTATCCGGTGGACGCCAACGCTTCCGAGCGCGGGCGGGCACAGAACCGTCGGGTGGAGATTGTCTTCTCCGACGAAAAAGGCCAGCTCGGCGCCGCCCGTTAAGGGTTGCGTCTCTGGAAAGCCCGGGCTGTCATGCAGTGCCGGGCTTTTTTACGTCTGTCGAATGGCCCACAAATCAGTACAGTCAGGGGCAGACACCGCACTGTATGGTCGAGTAATGTGGCAACTGTCCCAGTACACTTCTAAACTGTTCCGGTATTGTTTCACACAAGAATAAAATGCCCGTGAAATCGAGTGCTGCGTCATGACCAATCTCTTGCTCTACCAACGTATTGCTCAGCAACTGGCCGAAGACATCCGCCGTGGCGTCTATCAACCGGGGGAGCGCGTGCCTTCGGTGCGCAAGATGAGTTCGCAGCTCAACGTCAGCCATGCGACGGTGTTGCAGGCTTACGCCAATCTTGAAGATCAGGGCTTGATTCGGGCGCGACCGCAGTCCGGTTATTACGTGCACCAGACCCCCGCGCTGACTGCGCCGACGCCGGACATTGCCCGGGTCGAACGGCCGGGGCTGGTCACCCGCAGCAGCATCATTCAACAGGTGCTGGTCGAATCACGCCGTGAAGGCGTGTTTCCGCTCGGCGCGGCCGTGCCAAGTGTCGATTACTTGCCGGTGCGCGCACTGCATCAGCAACTGGCCAAGGTCACCCGTTTCCATAGCCCGCGTGCCTTCAGCTACATGTTCAGCCCCGGTTTTGAACCGCTGCGCCGGCAAGTGGCGATTCGCATGCGCGATGCTGGCGTGGTGGTCGACCCGTCGGAAGTGGTCATCACTCACGGTTGTGTCGATGCCTTGCAGATGTCGCTACGCGTTCTCACCCGGCCGGGCGATCTGATCGCCGCCGAGTCGCCGACCTATTACGGTTTGCTGCAACTGGCTGACTTGCTTGGCCTGAAGGTTATCGAGATCCCCAGCGATCCCGCCACCGGCATGAGCCTCGAGGCTTTGCAACTGGCCGCCAATCAATGGTCGATCAAGGCGCTGGTGCTGACCACACGCCTGAGCAATCCGCTGGGCGGCACCATGCCCGAAGAGCGGCAGAAGCAGCTGTTGCGTCTGGCTTCGGACTTCGATATCCAGATCGTCGAGGATGATATCTATGGCGAACTGATGTTCGAACAAGGCAAAACCAAAGCGCTCAAGGCTTATGACCGGCTGGATCGGGTGATCTACTGTTCGAGCTTCTCCAAAACCTTGTCACCCGGTGTACGCATCGGCTGGATGATCGCCGGCAAGTATCAGCAGGAAATCCAGCGCCTGCAGACCTTCAGCACTCATTCGGCGTGCAATGTGACGCAAATGGCGATTGCCGCTTATCTGGAAAACGGCGGCTATGACCGGCATTTACGGTACATCCGTCAGGAATACCGAAAAAACCTCAGTGCCTTCCAGTTGGCGGTGCAGCAGTACTTCCCCGAAGGCACGCAGATGACCCGGCCCACGGGCGGTTTCATCCTCTGGGTGAGCCTGCCGGGGAGGGTGAACACCCAGGAATTGCACGTGCGTGCGTTGCAGCAGGGCATCAGCATTGCGCCGGGGCTGATCTTCAGTAATACCGAGCAGTTCAACCACTGTATCCGCCTCAACTGCGGGATTCCGTGGAACCGCGAGGCGGAGCGGGCGCTGATGACCCTGGGCATGCTGGCGACTCAACTGTGTCAGGAAACCGCTGGCGGATTCTGAACGAGCGGTGGCTGATGCTTGTCTTGTGGCGTCCAACAAGCGAGCATATGGCCCTCTGCCGTTAGTCTCGTTGGGTCCATGAAAGCGATTTTTCCTGCCGCTTGGGTTTTGTTGGGTTTGCTGATGATCGGTCACGCGCCTGGCGCCGTGGCCGCTGCGGTTCAGGAGAAACCGGCCGCGACGAGCCCCGCTAAAAAAACCACGCCTGCGCCAAAGGCCGCTGCCGCGAAGAAAACCCAGCCAAAAGTCATCAAGAAGCGCAAACCAATCGCCTCCAAATCGAAACCCGCCAGCGAAGTGGTGAAAACCAAACTGCCGCCGGCCAGACTCGATTTGAGCCTGCCCAAGGACATGGTCCAGGAACTGAAACCCAAGGGCACGGTTGAGTTGCCCAAGCGCGAGCCGATCCTGCCGCAGATGTTTGGCGAGAAAAACACCGGGTTCCAGCTCAACGGCCGTTTGCTCAGTAACGAAATGCAGTTGCAACTGCGTAACGAAGAGCGTCGCGAAGTCGAAGGCGCAGCGCTGGATTTCGAATTCAAGCAGTAAATCCAGACACTCTGTGACCCGCAGAACAGACGCTTTGTCGGAGACTGGTCAGTCACATTCAGTTATCGCTAAAAACCCCGGTTCCGGGAATTTAAAACAGCCGTTTTAGCGGTTACTCTGTTCCGCGTCCCTTTTACACATCGCCCGTCGCGAGGAATTGTTCGTCATGAAATGCCGTGAAGGCTGTGGCGCTTGCTGCATTGCCCCGTCCATCAGTTCGCCGATCCCCGGCATGCCTGATGGCAAACCTGCCGGCGAACGTTGCGTGCAACTCTCGGTCGAAAACCTGTGCAGCATTTTCGGCCGCCCGGAGCGTCCGGCAGTCTGTTCCGGCTTCGCGGCGGATGTCGAAGTCTGTGGCAGCAGCTCGGAAGAAGCGATCAAACTGATCGGCTGGTGGGAGCAAATGACGGCGGCGTGATGTGTCAAACGAACGGAACTTCAACAATAAGGAATAAGACTATGGGTTCGCTGCATCGTATCGCTGTGTTGTGTGGTTTGACCGCTGTGCTGGCCACGTCCGTCGCTCAGGCTGAAGACTGGAAAGTCGCCAAGAACGAAGACGGCATCAAGGTTTCCCTGAGTGAAGTGCCAGGTTCGGACTACAAGTCCTACCAGGGCGTCGCGCTGATGAAAACCACCGTCGCCAAACTGCGCGCATTGCAGGAGGACGTCTCCGGCGCCTGCGCCTGGATTCACGAGTGCAAGACCCAGAAGCTGCTCAAACACGAGGGCGATCAGAGCTGGACCTACACCCAGTTCAACACCCCTTGGCCAGTCACTCCGCGTGATTCGGTGCTGAAAGTTACCACTGTCGAAGACGCCGATGGCAGCCTGACCCGCAACCTGGAAGGATTGCCGACGTACCTTCCGGAAGAAAAAGGTTTTGTCCGCGTTCAGCAGGTCAAAGGCTTCTGGAAGTTCGTGCCCAAAGGTGATCAGGTCGAAGTGACCTATCAGGTGCACACCGAGCCAGGTGGCAGCGTGCCGGCGATGGTTGCCAACAAGTTTGTTGTCGACGCGCCGTTCAACACGCTTAAAGCCCTGAAAGAACGCGCCGAGAAGTAATCTCGCGCCTTCACAGAACGCCCCGATCAAGTCGGGGCGTTTTGTTTTGTAGCTATATTGTGTTTCCGGATATGCGTTGCACGAAATTTTCACAAAGTGTTCAAGACAATTCGCCCGCGCTGTTTGCCTGCTGTCACCGCTCTAAATGAAAGTGTCTGGCGCCGGGGCAGTAATCAATGGCAATGGTGCGGGTGATCGTGCAACATTTGCGCACCGCGCACGCCCCGGGGTCTGGAATGACCAATAGAGGGCATGGCGCCGCTGTATTTTTGCAACTTCAACTTCCAATGGGTCCTAAAACGACATGGCAAACCCGGACGCCCTGAATCAGCAGCGATCTTCTGCTCGCCTGCTGCAACCGACCGTCAAATCGCATCTGGCCTACACGCTGCTTTGCGCGCTGGTCATGATGGTGATGTTTTCCGTGCTGCGCCTCGCGCTGCTGGTCTACAACCGCGAGATGATCCTCGACACCCCGGCTTCGACTTTCCTCGAAGCCTTCGCCAACGGCCTGCGTTTCGACCTGCGCCTGGTGGTTTACGTGTGCATTCCGCTGGTGCTCGCGCTGTTCAGTGCTCGCGCTATGGCCGCACGCGGTTTCTTCCGTCTGTGGCTGACGATCGCCTCGAGCATCGCGCTGTTCCTCGGCCTGATGGAAATGGACTTCTACCGCGAATTCCACCAGCGCCTCAACGGTCTGGTCTTCCAGTATGTGAAAGAAGATCCGAAAACCGTGATGAGCATGCTCTGGTACGGTTTCCCGGTGGTGCGTTATCTGCTGGCGTGGGTCATCGGCACCGTCATTCTGACCCTCGCGTTCAAAGGCGCCGATCGCGCCACCCGTCCACGCGGACCTTTCAGCGGCGGCAGCGTCAGCAGCCGTCAAGTCGCGCCGTGGTACACCCGTCTTGCGGTGTTCGTGGTCTGCCTGCTGATCTGCGTGGTTGCCGCTCGTGGCACTCTGCGCCAAGGCCCGCCGATGCGTTGGGGTGACGTGTACACCACTGATTCCAACTTCGCCAACCAGCTCGGCCTTAACGGCACGCTGTCGCTGATCGCGGCCGCCAAGGACCGTATGGGCGAAGACCGCGACAACATCTGGAAAGGCACACTGCCGCAAGAACAAGCGCAGAAAGTCGTGCGCGATATGTTGCTGATGCCGGACGACAAACTGGTCGATGCCGATATCGCCGCCGTGCGCCGTGAATATACGCCGCCGGCCGACAAGACCCTGCCGATCAAGAACGTTGTCGTGATCCTGATGGAAAGCATGGCCGGTCACTCGGTCGGTGCGTTGGGCGCGCCGGGCAACATCACGCCTTACCTGGACAAACTGTCGAAGGAAGGCCTGTTGTTCGACCGCTTCTTCTCCAACGGTACGCACACCCACCAGGGCATGTTCGCGACCATGGCCTGCTTCCCCAACCTGCCAGGTTTCGAATACCTGATGCAGACCCCGGAAGGCAGCCACAAGCTCTCCGGTCTGCCGCAGTTGCTCAGTGCCCGCAACTATGACGACGTGTATGTCTACAACGGCGATTTCGCCTGGGACAACCAGTCGGGCTTCTTCAGCAACCAGGGCATGACCAACTTCGTTGGCCGTAACGACTTCGTCAACCCGGTGTTCTCCGACCCGACGTGGGGCGTGTCCGACCAGGACATGTTCGACCGTGGCCTGCAGGAGCTCAAGGCGCGCGAAAACGGCAAGCCGTTCTATGCGCTGCTGCAAACCCTGTCCAACCACACGCCGTACGCCTTGCCGACGCCATTGCCGGTCGAGCGCGTCACTGACCGTGGCAGCCTCAACGAACACTTGACCGCCATGCGTTACGCCGACTGGGCGCTGGGTCAGTTCTTCGAGAAGGCGCGCAAGGAGCCGTACTTCAAGGAAACCCTGTTCGTCATCGTCGGCGACCACGGTTTCGGCAACGAGCGCCAGATCACCGAAATGGATCTGGGCCGCTTCAACGTGCCGATGCTGATGATCGCGCCGGGCATCCAGGAGAAGTTCGGGACCCGTGACCACACCGTGGGTACGCAGATCGACATCGTGCCGACCATCATGGGTCGTCTGGGTGGCGAAGTGCGTCATCAGTGCTGGGGCCGTGACCTGCTCAACCTGCCGGAAGGCGACACCGGTTTCGGTGTAATCAAGCCATCGGGCAGCGAGCAGACCACTGCCATCGTCACCGCTGACCAGATTCTGGTCCTGCCGAAAGACAAGGAAATGGGCCCGAAAATCTGGCAATACCAGTTGGGTGCCAATCCACATGCCGAGATCGTCCCGAATGCACCGCGCACCGCCGAGTTGAAACTCAAACTCGAGGCGTTCCTGCAAACGGCGACCAAAAGCCTGATGGACAACACGGCCGGTGTAATCAACGGCAAGCCGGACTGATCGCTCAGCGAGCATAAAATCCGTGCAATAAAAAAGAGGCCCTGAACAGGGTAATGCCAGTCAGTTAAGCTGACTGGCATTTTTATTTTTGATCGGATACTTGGGTGATTTCAGCCGAATCGCCCGAGGATAAACGCGCTCCTCGCGTCGATGCGGCAGCACGTAGTGCAGCGCTGAAGCATGCAGTTCGGCCAGATACTTGGGGATGTTCCCGGAGCGGTCGGCGGATACGCTATTGATAAACCCGAGAATCGCCCAGGTACACGTAGTAAAGCTCATTTCGCACGGGTAAATGCCAGGACAGTGGCGACTCATTTCCACCATCTGATAGCGCAACAAGTTGTAGCCCAACAACACACCCCACAACTCTTGCTCGATCATCTCGGGTGTCTTGCTGCGCAGCGTATAGCTGCTGTTGAGCAGCGTCTGCTTCATTTCCCGAAAGCCTAATTCGATTTCCCAGCGCTGGCTGTACAGATCAACGATCTCGTCGGAAGGAAAACGCAGAGGGTCAGCCATCGAGGTCAGAATCTGACACACCTTGCCCTTGACGGTTTTGCTCAGCAGTCGCGCGGTCAGCCGCTCCGGCAACCCAGGCCATTGCTTGCGGGCCTGCGGCGAAGTGCTCAGCAAAACAATCGCATCCTGGCGCCCCAAACGCTGGATCACCTCGTACTGCGAGCCTTTTTTCAGCGGCATCAGCCAGTGGCGTTCGACACCTGCCTGCTGCCACTGATGCAGTAAACCTAACGAGTAAAAACCACGATCAAACAGCGTCAGCGAGTGATCGGGGGTGGTTTCGATCAGTTGCTCGGCCAGTTTCATTTCGTTGCTGCGGTAGCCGTCAAACGCACTTCCAATCAGCAAATGGCTGGTCAACTCCATTTGGCAGACCATGCGCACCTGAGGAAAACCGGTGTCGCCATGCTGGTTGCTGGCGGAGTCATAGCGCGCCCGATTGTCCGGCGTATCGGGCGTGCGCCAGACAACGCCATCGACACCCAACAAACGCAGACCGGCCCAAGTCGGGTGACCGGCTGCCTCATGCCAACTTTTCTGGGTCAAATCGAAGACTTGTCGTACAGCTTCGCTGCCCAATCTCTGACGGGATTGGACTACGGCGCTGGGCGCTACCAACGGGCGCTGACCCGGCAACATGATATTCATGCGACTGACCACATCCCAGGCCGACATGCGCCGGAAGAACGCCATGGAGATCACGCACCAGAGCATCATTTCCAGCGGCAAACGACGCTTGCGCAGCGTCGCCACACCAGCTTGTTCAAGCGCCTGTTCGACCAAAGAAGGATCGAGCAAAGCATCCAATCCCTCGATGGCGTTGGGGGTAGAGGCGATGTTGTGGGTCAGTTCCAGTGCCCGAGCGAGACGCATAAAAAAATCCGATGCCAGTACAGGCATCGGATTTTGATTTCTTGCGGCCAAAGGTCAAGCGAGAAGGCTTAACTGATCGGCATTACCCTGAACAGGGCCTCTTTTTTTGCGCTTGAATCGTTATATCCGACCGAGTAACAGCAGGACCAACAGCACCACCAACACCACGCCGATAATGCCCGAAGGACCATAACCCCAACTTCTGGAGTGCGGGAAGACCGGCAGACCACCGATCAGCAACAGGATCAGGATAATGATTAGAATTGTGCCCATGTCGATTTCCTTGTTGATAGTGTTCGAGAAGTCTTGATGTTCCAGGGCGACTGGAGACTAAGTAATTCCAGACGGCTTACAAATTCCGACTGCGGCGCATGAAAGAAAATTCAATGTTTTTTTAATGTATTTGGATTGCTCGATTATTTCCTTTGCAGCGAAAAGATCGCAGCCTCGTTTCACTCGACAGCTCCTACACGAATCCATGTAGGAGCTGCCGAAGGCTGCGATCTTTTGATCCTCCATTCAGCAACTTGATGGAGCGTGGGCGCGCGCCGATCCTTCGCTACACTCCGCGCATCTTCCCCGGAACAACAAGGCTGTGTGCTATGCAAAATCGCATGATGATTACTGGTGCGGGCTCGGGCCTGGGTCGCGAAATCGCGCTGCGCTGGGCGCGTGAAGGCTGGCAACTGGCCTTGTCCGACGTCAGCGAACCCGGTCTGCAGGAAACCCTGAAAATGGTCCGCGAGGCGGGCGGTGACGGTTTTGTTCAGCGCTGCGATGTGCGTGATTACAGCCAGCTCACCGCGTTCGCTCAGGCGTGCGAAGAGAAACTCGGCGGCATCGACATCATCGTCAACAACGCCGGCGTGGCCTCGGGCGGCTTCTTCAGCGAACTGTCGCTGGAAGACTGGGACTGGCAGATCGCGATCAACCTGATGGGCGTGGTCAAGGGCTGCAAGGCGTTCTTGCCGTTGCTTGAACAAAGCAAAGGCAAAATCATCAACATCGCCTCCATGGCCGCGCTGATGCAGGGCCCGGCGATGAGCAACTACAACGTGGCCAAGGCTGGCGTGGTCGCACTTTCGGAAAGCCTGTTGATTGAACTGGCGCAACAGGAAGTCGGTGTGCATGTCGTTTGCCCGTCATTCTTCCAGACCAACTTGCTCGACTCGTTCCGTGGCCCAACGCCGGCGATGAAAGCGCAGGTCGGCAAGTTGCTGGAAAGTTCACCGATCACAGCGGCGGACATCGCCGACTACATCTATCAGCAAGTGGCCGCCGGCGAGTTCATGATCCTGCCCCACGAACAAGGGCGCATGGCGTGGGCGATCAAGCAGAAAAACCCGCAACTGCTCTATAACGAAATGACTTCCATGGCCGAGAAAATGCGCGCCAAGGCGAAACAGAACAACGGCTGAGCTTGCCCGTAACAGACAGCGTCGTTAGGGTGGCCGCAATGGTCACCCTGTCGAGACGCATCAATGCTCAATTACTTGTGGTTCTTCCTCGCGGCGCTGTTTGAAATCGCCGGTTGTTTCGCCTTCTTCATGTGGCTGCGTCAGGGCAAAAGTGCCTTGTGGGTGATTCCTGCGCTGCTCAGTCTGACCTTGTTCGCGTTGTTGTTGACTCGCGTCGAAGCCAACTATGCCGGGCGTGCCTATGCCGCGTATGGCGGGATCTACATCGTCGCGTCGATTGGCTGGCTGATGGTGGTCGAGCGCGTACGTCCGTTGGGTTCGGACTGGATCGGCGTGGCGTTGTGCGTGATCGGCGCCAGCGTGATTCTGTTCGGTCCACGATTTTCTGCGGCGTGAGGGTCATTTGTCGGAAACGTCTGACGGCTTGATGCGAGCATGGCTGTAAGGCAAAACTGATTTGCCCGCCATGCATTGTAGAGCCGCTGCAAGCCGCGCATCTTCAGGGTTCGCTAACCCTGAAGGACGAATCTCATGCTTGTACTCAGCCGTGTCGTTGGTGAGTTGATTTCAATCGGCGACGACATTTCCCTGCGCGTGCTGTCGGTCAACGGCTCCAGCGTGCGCTTTGGCGTCGAGGCCCCGCAGAAGGTCAATGTGCACCGCGCGGAAGTCTACGACCGGATCAAGCGCAAGCAGGCCACCGAAAAGCTCCGCTAGGCGTTCAATCGAACAGATGCTTGGGCACATCGTGCTTGAGCATCAACTGGCACTGCTCGCTGTCCGGGTCGAAGACGATCAGCGCCTGGCCTTTGGTCAAGGCCTGACGCACGCGCAGCACGCGGGTTTCCAGCGGCGTGTCATCGCCGTTGTCGGTGCCGTCGCGGGTGACGAAATCTTCGATGAGGCGGGTGAGGGTGTCGACTTCAAGCGCGTCGTAGGGAATGAGCATGGGCACCTCGGTCAAATCAATGTCGGGATGCTACGGCGATTGCGGGTTGGCTGCCAGTTTTGTGTTGCCTGTACTGACGCCATCGCGAGCAGGCTCACTCCTACAGGGAACGCATTCCAAAGGTAGGCCTTCGCCTGCTCGCGAAGGCGATGGTTCTGCCAACAAAGATTTAACTGTCGGAACGCTGCCCCACCAGGCTATCCACCGACGGCACCCGCGTATCACTCTCCATCTGCGTGTCATGTTCGATCTGATGACTAAACCGGTCCAGCGAAGCATTCGCCGGCGCCGCATCGCTGGCGAACACCGGCGGGCTCAGAATATAAGCGCCGAGCAAGCGACTGAGCGCCGCCAGACTGTCGATGTGCGTGCGCTCATAACCATGCGTCGCATCGCAGCCAAAGGCGAGCAGGGCAGTGCGGATGTCGTGCCCCGCCGTCACCGCCGAATGCGCGTCGCTGAAGTAATAGCGAAACAGGTCACGCCTTACCGGCAACTCGTTTTCACCGGCCAGGCGCAATAAATGCCGCGACAAATGATAGTCGTACGGCCCGCCGGAATCCTGCATCGCCACACTCACCGCGTGTTCACTGGAGTGCTGCCCCGGAGCGACCGGCGCGATGTCGATGCCAACGAATTCGCTGACGTCCCACGGCAATGCCGCCGCCGCGCCGCTGCCGGTTTCCTCGGTGATGGTGAACAGCGGATGGCAGTCGATCATCAACTCCTGACCACTGTCGACGATGGCTTTGAGTGACGCCAGCAACGCTGCAACCCCGGCCTTGTCATCCAGGTGACGGGCGCTGATGTGGCCGCTTTCGGTGAATTCCGGCAGCGGATCGAACGCCACCACGTCACCGACGCTGATGCCCAGCGAATCGCAATCAGCCTTGGTCGCGCAGTAGGCGTCCAGACGCAGTTCGACGTGATCCCAACTGATTGGCATTTCATCGACGGCGGTGTTGAACGCGTGCCCGGACGCCATCAGCGGCAAGACACTGCCGCGAATCACGCCGTTGTCGGTGAACAGGCTGACGCGGCTGCCCTCGGCAAAACGGCTCGACCAGCAGCCGACCGGAGCGAGGGTCAGGCGCCCGTTGTCTTTGATCGCACGGACCGCCGCGCCGATGGTGTCGAGGTGCGCCGAAACCGCGCGGTCGGGGCTGTTCTTCTTGCCTTTGAGCGTGGCGCGGATGGTGCCGCGCCGGGTCATTTCGAAGGGGATGCCGAGTTCTTCCAGACGCTCGGCGACATAGCGCACGATGGTGTCGGTGAACCCGGTGGGGCTGGGAATGGCGAGCATTTCCAGCAGGACTTTTTGCAGGTAGTTGAGATCCGGTTCGGGGATTTGTGTGGTCATGGAAACTCCTGATGGGTTGAGCACTGATCGTTCCCACGCTCCGCGTGGGAATGCAGCCGGGGACGCTCTGCGTCCCAAGAGTGGACGCA